>NZ_JBSWCE010000037.1:0-73372 GCF_056780015.1 Micromonospora sp. R311 | reverse complement strand
TTGCGTCACAACATGATCCTGGATGCCCTCTCTTCATACCCAGACATCGACCCCTGACATCGGAACTACTCGTCTAGGTCGATACGGGCGGATGCCGGATTCCGCGAAGGCGCCGGCATCCGCCCGGGGTCGGTTCAGCGGCCCTGGAGGGCCTTGACGTTGTCGCCGAAGGTCCAGCCCTTCGACCCGTCCCAGTTCAGTGACCAGGTCATCAGCCCCTTCAGGCCGCCGCGGTAGGTGTTCCACGCCTGGGCCACCGTCGCCGGGGCCATGTGGCCGCCGCCGGCGCCGGGCTGTGCCGGCAGGCCGGGCACCTGCTTGTCGTACGGGACGCGGATGGTGGTGCCCTGGATGACCAGCCCGGCGTTGAGGCAGTCGGTCTGCGCGGTGAAGCCCTGCACGGTGCCGGCCGGGTAGGAGTCGCCGGAGCAGCCGTACATGCTGCCGTTGTAGTACTGCATGTTCAGCCACCAGAGCCGGCCGTTGTCGGCGTACCGCTTGATGATCGGCAGGTACGCGCCCCAGATCGACCCGTAGGTGACGCTGCCGCCGGTGACGTACGCGGTCTCCGGCGCCATGGTGAGCCCGAAGCTCGGGGGCATCTGCGCGAGCACCCCGTCGATGATCCGGATCAGGTTCGCCTGCGACGTGGAGAGCTGGGAGATGTTCCCGCTGCCGGTGAGCCCGGTCTCGATGTCGATGTCGAGGCCGTCGAAGTTGTAGCGCTTGAGGATCGGCACGATCGTCGCGACGAAGCGGTCGGCGACCGCCGTCGAGTTGAGGTCGATCCCGGCGGTGGCGCCGCCGATCGACATCAGGATGGTCAGCCCGGCGGCCTTGGCCCGGCACATCTCGGCGGGGGTCGGCACCCGGACCGTGGCGTCCATGCCGTCCTCCCACAGCACGGTGCCGTCGGCGCGGATGACCGGGAACGCCGCGTTGATCACGTTGTAGCCGTGCGCGGTGATGCGCGGGTCGGTGATCGGGATCCAGCCCAGCGGCGGATGGACGCCGTTCGCCGCGCCGTCCCAGTTCTCCCAGTAGCCCTGGAGCACCTTGCCGGTCGGCTTCGGCTTGCCGGCGCAGGTCCCGGAGCCGGGCGGGGTGGTCGTCCCGCTGGGCGTCGGCGTGGGTGTGGGTGTCGGCGTGGGGGACGACGTGCCGGTGGGCGTGGGCGACGGCGTGCCGTCGCACGCCCCGAGATCGGTCCAGAGCGACGGTGTGGCGGCCGGGTTCCAACCGGCGCCCGGCGGCGGGGTGTGGGTCACCAGCGCCTGGTACAACCGGCCGGCGTAGGTGACCCGGCTGCCGGCGGGGTAACTGGTGCCCTCCGCCCAGGCCGGCGCGGTGCAGGCGGCCAGGACGGTGTGCGGGCCGCCCGTGGTCGCCGCGAAGCCGTGCACCGTCGGCAGCGCCGCGATGCTGGCGACCAGCGTCGCGCCGGCCACCAGCGCGGGCATCGTGCGTCGAAGTCCCATGGCATTCCTCCTCGTCGATGGACGGGAGGTTATCAATTAACTTTGTTAAAAGTAAGAGCCGGGGCCGGACCGCTTTGATGCAACCGCGCCGGGCGGGTCGCGCGTGTAACCAGCGATGCGAATCTCAACCGGGCCGTTCGGGCCCCCGCTCCGGCCAGTCACCCCTGGCGGGTCAGCGCGACCCACCACCACTCGCCGTGCCTTTCTCGGGATGGCGGCAGTTCTGCCCCTGGCCGGCTGCGCCACCGGCGCAAGGCCCGCTTCCGGCCCCACCACCGCCGCTTCGCCCGCAGCTCCCTCCGCCGCCGCGTCTGCTGCCGCGCCCGACGAGCAGCACGAGCGCCTCGTCGAGCTGGAGCGCAGGTTCGACGCGCGCCTCGGGGTGTATGCCCTGGCCACCGGTACCGGCAGGGCCGTGGCGCACCGGGCGGACGAACGGTTCGCCTTCTGCTCGACCTTCAAGGGACTGGCCGCGGCAGCCGTCCTGCACCGCAACCCGCTGTCGCACCTGGACAAGATCGTCAAGTATGCCGAGCGCGATCTCATGAAGAGTTCCGTCATCACCAGGCGGCACGTGGCCAGGGGGATGTCGATCCGTCAGCTGTGTGACGCCGCGGTCCGCCACAGCGACGGTACGGCCGGCAACCTCCTGCTCCGCGATCTCGGCGGCCCGGCCCGGCTGACGGCGTACCTGCGCAGCCTCGGCGACCCGGTCACCCGGATGGACCGGATGGAGCCGGCGATCGTGACGGCCGTCCCGGGCGACCCCCGCGACACGACGTCGCCCCGGGCGATTGGCGGCGACTACCAGAAGATCGTGCTGGGGGACGCCCTGCCCACCGAGAAGCGCGCGTTCCTCCGTGACCTGCTGGAACGCAACGCCACCGGCGCCGGCGCCCGGCGCGTCCGGGCCGGCGTGCCGCGGGGATGGACCGTGGCCGACAAGACCGGGACCGGTGACTACGGCACGGTCAACGACATCGCGGTGGTCTGGCCCCCGGATTCCGCGCCGCTCGTCGTCGCGGTCATGTCCAGCAAGGCCACCAGGGACGCCGAATACGATCAAAGCCTCATCGCCGAGGCCACCGCGTACGTGGTGGCCACCCTCACCTGAGTCCGGGCCGGCCGCCGATGCGACGGTGACGTGTCCCTCGACCGATCGTCGCCCACCAGCAGGAACAAGCGCGCCGGCGCCGCCGCAGGGCGGGCCGGCGTGCCAGACAGGAGATGCCAAGGATGCACGACCCCGCGCGGACCCAGGTGATCGAACCGGTCCCGGCACGACCGCCGGCCCGGCGTCGCGGACGCGGCCGGTTGCTGACCGGTGGCCTGCTGACCCTGGTGCTGGCCGGTACCGCGCTGGTCGCGGTCGAGCCGCTGCGCCACCCGCTGCCCGCGGCGACCGTCACCCGGACCCTGCCCGCGTCCACGGTCATCCCCGGCACGGCCCCGAAGATGCCCTGGCCGAAGAGCGGGCAGGCCGCCCTCTCGGTCGAGGGGCTGGGCTCGCTCGGCACGTCGGGCGGAAACCAGCCGGTGCCGATCGCGAGCGTGGCCAAGGTGATGACCGCGTACGTCATCCTGACCGAGCACCCGTTGAAGCGGGGCGAGCAGGGACCGGAGCTCACCGTCAGCGCGGCGCAGGCCGCCGCGTACCCGAGGGAACTGGCGCGCGGCGAGTCCCTGGTGCCGGTCGTCGCGGGCGCGGTCTTCACCGAGCGCCAGGCGCTCCAGGCGGTGCTGCTCCCGTCGGCGAACAACATGGCGCGGATCCTCGCCGCCTGGGACGCCGGCAGCGTGGCGGCGTTCGTCGACAAGATGAACGACACCGCCGCCGCGCTCGGCATGACCGACACCCACTACACCGATCCGGCCGGCCTCGCCCCGGACACCGTGAGCACCGCCGTCGACCAGGTGATCCTGGCGCGCAAGGCGATGGAACTGCCGGCGTTCGCCGAGATCGTGGCGCAGAAGCAGGCCACCCTGCCGGTCGCCGGCACCGTGCGCAACTACAACTCCCTGGTCGGCAAGGACGGCGTGGTGGGGATCAAGACCGGCTCCACCGACGAGGCCGGCGGCTGCCTCGTCTTCGCCGCCGTGGTCAAGGTCGGCGGCCGGAAGATCATCATCGTCGGCGCCGTGCTGGGGCAACCGGGCGCCAACACCCCCGTGCAACTGGACCGGGTGTTCCGGGCGACCCGGCCGCTGGTCCGCACCGCCGCCAGGGCGATCGCGGTGCGCCCGATCGTCCGGGCCGGCGAAGAGGTCGCCACCGTGCGCGGACCGCTCGGCACCGGCACGACGATCACCGCCGCGGCGGATCTGGCGGTGGTGGGCTGGCCCGGCCTGCCGGTACGGCTGGACGTCGACATCCCGGCCGTACCGGAACGACTGCCGGCCGGGGCCGAGCACGGCCGGGTCACCGCGGTCGCGGGGGAGGCCACCCCGATCACCACCGTGCTCCGCACCGGCGTACGGCTCGAACCACCGAGCACCTGGGACCGCATTCGACAGCACCGCTGAGGCGTTGTCGGGTGCAGGCCCCGACGGGCTGCGTTGCTGGTGCCTGTGCGGCGCCGGCGGGTTGAGCCGGGCGCGCGGTCGCCCTGCGGGCGCGGCGTCGGCGAGGCATTGACCGGAGGCGGTCTCCAGCACGGCCCGGGATCCCCTTGTCTGGTCAAGAGATGCCGACGATCAACAGCGGGTGCCCTTTCGCATTGGTAGGAAACGGCCACGAAGGATGCACGGCCCCCGTGCGCCGTGGCGTGGCCAAAGTCGACCTATATGCGCGTCAGTCGAGCTTTATACACACCACTCGGATTTTGTGCGCGTCGTATCCGGGCAGCATGGGCGGCCGGGCCGACCGCGCGCCGCGCCTATCTCCCGGTGCACCACATCCGGGCAGTCCCGCTATTTGGAATGAATACAAATTGGTGGACATTAACGCGGCTGTCGGGTGAGAATCGGCCAGACCATCGACCGGGAGGGGGCGGGCGTTGGTTAGAGGGGCCAACACCGATGCCGGCCAACTTCCGGCGCTTTCCGTGCCACGGTTCGTCGGACGGGACCGGGAACTCGCCGTACTCGGCCAGGCACTCGGGCAACCGCCTGCCGTGGTCCTGCTCGACGGTGAGGCGGGCATCGGCAAGACCCGGCTGTTGCGGGAGCTCCTGGCGTCCCCGTCCGAGCGTGGCCGCCGCGTCCTGATCGGGGCCTGCCCGCCGTTGCGCGAGCCGTACACGCTCGGCGCCGTTGTGGACGCGGTCCGCGAGGGCGTCGGCAACGTGTCGGGGCTGCGGCTCAGCGGCCTGGGGGGCGCACTCCGGCCGTTGTTTCCCGAGTGGGCGGCCGACCTGCCGCCGGCGCCGGAGCCGCTGGAGGACGCGACGGCGGCCCGGCACCGGCTGTTCCGGGCCTTCGTCGAGTTGCTCAGCAGGCTGGACGTGGCGGTCCTCGCGCTGGAGGACGTGCACTGGGCGGACGAGGCGACCCTGGAGTTCCTGCTCTTCCTGGTCTCCCGCCGACCCCAGCCGGTGAGCGTGGTGGTGACCTACCGGCCGGAGGAGCTGCCCCCGGACTCGCTGCTGTTGCGGCTCTCCTCCCGACTGCCCGCCGACGCGCACCTGGTCAGGCTGACCCTGAAGCCGCTGGGGATCGGCGAGACCGCCACATTCGTCTCCTCGATGCTCGCCGACGAGCATGTCTCCGCCGAGTTCGCGGCCTTCCTGCACGCACGAACGGAGGGCATACCGCTGGCGGTGGAGGAGTCGGTGCGGCTGATGCACGACCGGGCCGACCTGATCCGCCAGGACGGTGCGTGGGCGCGCCGCCGGTTGGACCACATCGAGGTGCCACCCACGATCCGCGATGCCGTGCTGGAACGCGTCGGGCGGCTCCGGCCCGACACGCGGACGGTCCTGTACGCCGCCGCGGTGCTCGCCGAACCGGCCGACTACCTGATCCTCAACGCGGTGACCGGTCTGCCCGAGGAGCGGACCATCGCCCAGTTGGCCGACGCGGTCAGTTGCGGCCTGCTGCGTGAGGACGAGCGCGGCCAGTGGTCGTTCCGGCATTCCCTGGCGTGCCGGGCCGTGTACGAGGCCATCCCTCTCCAGGAGCGGCGCGTCATGCATCTGCGCGCCGGTCGGGCCCTGGAGAACTCGGCGCTGCCGCCGGTGGCACAGCTGGCCCGGCACTTCCGGGAGGCCGGCGACGTCGACGCCTCCTGCCGCTACACCGAGCGGGCGGCCGATCTCTCCACACAGTCCGGTGACGTGGCCACCTCGGCCCTGCTGCTGCACAACCTGGTCACCACCGTCGCCCTGCCGTTGCAACCACTCCTACGGCTGGTGACGAAGATCCACTTTCAGTCGTTGCCCGGGTCCGACCCGTACTCGAAGATCATCGAATCGTTGCGAAGGGCCCGCCAGGCCCAGGCTCTGACGCCGGAACAGGAGGCGCTGGTCCGCTTCCAGCTCGGCCGGGTGCTCATGGTGGCGGGAGCCATGGAGGCGGGCCGGATCGAGATAGCCGAGGCGGTGGCCCACCTCGCGCCGGACTCGCTGGAGGCGGCGCGAGCCCGGATCTTCCTCGCCATACCCCTCGCGGACGCCCGGCCGGCCGCTGAGCATCTGCGGTGGCTGCGCGAGGCGCCCGCGGTGGCGCCGTCGATCGCGCCCCACGAGCGCCTGCGGCTCTTCCTGGAACGCGCCTTCGCGCTGATCATGCTGGGCGAGGAGGCCGGGTGGGCGCAGGCCCGGCAGATCCCGGACGACCCCGCGAGTCCGCGTGAGGCGGCGCTCGTCGCGATCGGCCAGACGAACGTCGGCGAAGCGGCGATGCGGTGGGGACGGTACGACGAGGCCCGGACCCGGCTGGCCAAGGCCCTGGCGCTCGTCGAGAAGCACGATTTCCTGGGCCACGTCGGCAGCATCGCCTCGACGCAGGCCCACCTGGACTGGTTCAGCGGCGCCTGGGCGGGGCTCGCGGAGCGGGTCGCGGAGCTGGTGGACGACGACGACGGGGTGTGGCTGAAGGACCGGGCCGAGGCCGCCCTCGTGGCGGGCCTGATCCAGGCCGCCGCCGGAGACCGGCAGCGAGCGGAGGAGCGTCTGCGCCTCGCCGGGCGCGACGACCAGCAACGCGTCGAGGCGGCGGCGGCGCTGGCGCAGCTGTGCCTGCACGAGGGCAACGTCGACGAGGCGCTCCGCCTCACCGACGAACCGGCCGACATCGCCGTCCACAGTGGCATCTGGCCGCGGGCCACGGAGGTCGCCCCGGTACGCGTCGCGGCCCTGGTGGCCGCCGGCCAGCGTGACCGCGCCGCCGACCTGGTGACCGCGTTCGAACGGGCCCTGGGCGACAAGGACGCGCCGGCGCCGCAGGCGTCCCTGGTGGTGTGCCGCGCGATCCTGGCCGAAGCCGACGGTCAGCTCGCTCGCGCCGCGACGTTGTTCGCCCGGGCGGCCACCGCGTGGCAGGCGCTGCCACGCCCGTACGACGCCCTGCTCGCCCGGGAGCGCCACGCCCGCTGCCTGCTCGCCGCCGGCCAACACGAGGCCGGCCTGCCGATCCTGTCCCAGGTGTCGCGGGCGTTGTCGGACCTTGGCGCCCACAACGACGCTGACCGGGTGGCGCGCTCGCTGTCCGAACGCGGGTGCCACACCGGGGCGGCGCGGGGCCGTGGTCGGCCCAGCTACGGCAACCAACTCTCCCCGCGCGAGCTCGAGGTGGCCCGGCTGCTGGTCGGCGGCCGGACGAACCGACAGATCGCCGACGCGCTGGTGGTGTCGACGCAGACCGTGGCCAGCCAGCTGAAGTCGGCCATGCGCAAGCTGTGCGTGACGTCGCGGACCGCGCTCGCGATCAGGGTGGTGGAGTTGGGCCTCGTCGGCGAGCACGGACAACCGTCGGCGGCCGACGAATAAATTCACCACCGCCACTGGCTGCGAAGAAAAGACGCGCGGGCGGGCGACGTCTTTAAATCCCGCATCTGACCAATCGAGCGGGACCGGGCACGAATTCACACTTGTCACCATGCTGCCCGCAGAACCGCCGACGCCCGAGCCGCTAGGTGACCCGACCGAGCCGGCGCCCGGTGCGAAGGACGAATCGGCACCGGCAGGATCGCCGGCCACCTCGGCACACGCCCCGACCGCAAAGGGTCCGGGCGGTGCCGATGCTGCCGGCGAGTACGAACCGCTCTAGCGAGGAGGCCCATGGTCAGACCGTGATCGTCACTGGCGAGAGGCGCCGTCCCGCCCCTGGACCCGCGCCGCCAACCCATTCCGCTTTGTGAATCCCACAGCGTTCGCAGGCACCGGTGCGTTCGTACGACGAATGCCATACCCGCACATCCACAATCGTAAAACTGGCAGGAGACCGAGAGATGAGGCGAAGCCCGGCAATGAAGCGTCTCGGGCGACGCTTGGGCGCGATGACCGCAGGCCTGACCATCTTCGCGATGGTCGTGTCCACCACGGCGGCACACGCGACCGAGCCGACCCGACAGGCGCCGCTACCCGATGTCCCACAGAAACGGAACGTGACCGTCACCGCCAACGACGACCTGCTGCGGGCCGTCGCCGCGTCCGGCGCGACCCTCCCGCTGACGCTGATCACCGGCGACAAGGTGCACGTCGGCATCAACGCCGACGGTAAGCCGGTCGTCCGCGACACCGAGAGCGCGGCGCGGCCCGACGGATCCTCCGTCGTGTTCCACACCATCACCCGCCTGGGCCAGGTACACGTCGTGCCGAACGACGCCCTGTCGTTGCTCGGCAACGGACTGCTCGACTGGGGGCTGTTCGACCTGACCAAGCTGGCGATGCTCGCCGCATCCGGCACGGTCGGAGAGGTGCCGGTGCTCGTCACCTACACCGAGAAGGCCACGGCCGACAAGGCGCCGAAGGCCGCCGGGGCGACCCTCGACAGGGCACTGCCGAGCATCAGCGGACGCTCGATGACCATTGCCGGCGACGGCCGGTGGTGGCAGGACGTGCGGGGCAAGACAGCCTCCGGCGCCGCCGCGGCCCGGTCCGCCGGGTCCCTGGTCGGGGTCCGGAAGGTGTGGCTCAACGAGCTGGCCCGGATCAGCCTGGACTCCTCCGTGCCGCAGATCGGTGCGCCCGTCGCCTGGGACCGCGGGTACGACGGCAACGGCGTGTCAGTGGCGGTGCTGGACACCGGGATCGACCCCGAGCACCCGGACGTGGCCGGAAAGGTCGTCGAGCAGGTCGACTTCAGTGGGAACGCCAACGGCCCGCGGGACGGGCACGGGCACGGCACCCACGTGGCGGCCACGATCCTCGGCACCGGAGCCGCGTCCAACGGGTTGCGTAAGGGCGTCGCGCCCGGCGCCCAACTGCGGGTCGGGAAGATCTGCAACGACGGCGGATCCTGCGAGCTCGACGCGATCATCGCCGGCATGGAGTGGGCCGCCCACTCCGGGGCCAAGGTCGTGAACATGAGCATCGGTGGCGGGGCCACCGACGGGACCGATCCGATGAGCCAGTCGCTCAACGAGCTCAGCCGCGCCACCGGGACCCTGTTCGTGGTCGCGGCCGGCAACAGCGGCCCGCAGAGCGGGACGGTCGGCGCTCCCGGCGCCGCCGACGAGGCGCTGACCGTGGCGGCGGTCGACAAGGACGACGAGATGGCCGACTTCTCCAGCCGCGGGCCGCGGGTCGGGGACGGCGCCGCCAAGCCGGACATCGCGGCTCCGGGTGTCGACATCGTCGCGGCCCGGGCCGCCGGCACGTCGATGGGTACGGCGGTGGACGAGTACTACACCAGCGCCAGCGGCACCTCGATGGCCACACCGCACGTGGCCGGCGCCGCGACCATCATCGCCCAGCAGCACCCGGACCTGACCGGTGAGGAGATCAAGGCGCTGCTGATGGGCACCGCCACCGATCTCGGGCACGACCTCTACGCCCAGGGCGTCGGCCGGGTGAACGTCGCCACCGCGGTCGACCCGACGATCATCGCGGGCGGGAGCCTCAGCTTCGGTCGGCTGGCGTATCCGCACTCGCCGCTGACGAGGTCGGTCACCTACACCAACCACACCGACGAGGCGATCACGTTGGACCTCACGACGTCGATCGCCTCCGGCGACCAGCCCGCCCCGGCTGGTCTGTTCACCCTCAGCACCGACGAGGTGACCGTGCCCGCCAACGGGTCGGCCGAGGTGTCGGTGACCGTCGACGGCACGGTGCTCGGCACCGACGGGGTCTTCGGCCGCTACACCGGCCTGGTGAACGCCCGCGACTCGGCGGGCGCGCTGCGGGCGGCCTCACGGGTCAACGCCTTCCTCGAGCCCGAGCGCTTCGGCCTGACGGTGAACGTCGTCCATCCGAAGGACGCCACCACCGTCCGGTACGGCGACGCCGTCTTCCTGCCGGTCGACGACAAGGTGCTCCTGCACGACGGCCCGGTCGCCATGGACGGCGCGGACACGATGACCGCGCCACTCTTCGGCGGCATCTTCGCGGCCGCGGTCGTCGTCGAGTGGCAGGACGCGGCCGGCGAGTGGCACGTCGCCGTACCGATGGTGGCGGAGGTGAACCTCACCAAGGCGACCACGGTCACGGTGGACCTGCGCAAGCTCAAGCCGCTGAAGGTGCAGGCTCCGGTGGCCACCGAGACCTACGACGCGGTCACCAACTTCGAGCGGCTCTCCGTGACCGGCGCGTGGGGGATGACGGGGGAGCTCACGGCAATGTACGGCGCCGACGAGCCGAACTGGTGGGCGCTGCCGACCGGCAAGGTGCGCACCGGAACCCTCAGCCACAACACCTACAGCGTGCTGGCGACTCCGGTGGTCACCATGAAGGTCGTCGGTGGCGGTCCCACCTTCAGCCTGTCCAGCCGCTACCACACCCCGAACGTCTCGATCCCGGCGGGAACGCAGACGTGGCAGGAGAACGAGACGGACGTCAGCCGTGACATCGTCGTCCCGGTGCCCCGACTGGCGACCCGCGGGCTCGTGTCGGTGGTCCACGCGGGCACCGGGTCCGCCGCCGACCTCGCCAATGTCGACGCCCGGGGCAAGCTGGTGCTGATCACACCGACCGACATCTGCACGACCAGCTGCGAGTTCGGCACTCTGCGGGACGAACGGGTGGCAGCCGCCGCCGCGGCGGGTGCCGTCGGCGTGCTGGTCGCGGCACCGGGCCTCACCTCGCTGGGCACCTTCCCGACGCAGGGCACCACGTGCACGGACGGGCCGCAGAGCTGCCCCGCGGTCCAGCCGTACGCCGCGCTGCCGGTCGTGAGCGTGTCGTACGATGCGGCGGACCGCCTCATCAAGCGGCTCCGGGCCGACTCCCGGCACGTCCGGATCCTCCTGGGTGGCAGCGCCGCACCGACGGTCTACGTCGCCTCGTTCGGCGCCTCCGGTCAGATCCCGTCGAACCTGCCCTACCGGACCAGGACGGGGGACTTCGACCGGGTCGACCACCAGTTCCACGCCGACCGACCCGGAGAGATCTACGGCTTCACCCTGCAGCAGCAGCCCAAGTCCGGCCCGGCCGCGGTGCAGCTTGACGTGCCGCTCACGGCCACGCAGCGGACGCTGACCACCTTCGTGAAGCGGCAGGGCGATGCCATCAGCCGGTTCCACACGGCCTGGGCCGACTACGCCGGAGAATCTGTGCTCGGTCAGAGTCACGGCGAGACGCAGGACGTCGCCCTGACCGGCCGGACCACCCTGCACTGGAACACCGGGCCGACCGTGCCGGGCGCCGTGCCGCAGGTGCGGACCAAGTCCGGCTTCACCGTGCAGACCGGGTACCTGTGCTCGGGCTGCCGGCAGGGTGACACCTACTACCCGACCTTCTACCTGACCGGCAGCGGCGGCGGCCACCAGGCGATGATCGGGCTCGTCAACGACACGGGCATCGGGCAGTACTACTTCGGTACCGCGACCTGCGAGCCGCCTGCCTGCACCTTCAAGTTGCTCAACGAGTCCGGCAACGAGGTCGAACGTCGCCTCGTACGGCTCACCTGGGGGATCGGCGGCAAATCCGGCGCCACGGCGGATCTCGTCGGGGGTCGGCGATGACAGTCGAGACAGCTAAGGAGACCAACGCGATGAACACGAGCGTGCCGTCGTCGCGGCACCGGAAGGGTACGATCGCCGCGCTGGTCACCGCAGCGGTGTTCGCCCTCGGCTGCTCCGTCGGCGGGGACATCGTCGCCTACGACCTGCCGGCGGAATCGGCCCGGTACACGTTCGAGGCGGAGACCAACGGAGTCACGACGGTGTGGGAATACACCTCCGACAAACCGACCGAAGGGGACGCCTCGGAGTTGCAGCCGTGCATGGGCGACGTGCTCGGCAACAACACGGCCGCCTGCCGGCCGGAGCCGCTTATCTTCCTGAAGTACGACCTCGGCCTGGCCCTGGACAACACGGCCCGGGCCGGGGTCGCCCACCGGATCACGGTCGTCGGCTACTACCAGGAGCGGCTCACCACCCCGCCCTCGGTGACCTCGTTGCAGGTCGAGGCCAGCTTCGACGGCGGTAAGACCTGGCAGCCGGCGATCACCCGTGCCGCGGCGAAGAACACCTTCACCGCGGAGATCAAGCACCCGAACCGGGATCAGGCCGCTGCCGGTGTCGGGCTGCGGATCAGCGCGACCGACAGCGGAGGCAACACCGTCAGGCAAACCCTTCCCACGGCGTACAAGCTGCGCTGACGGGACGGGTCAACCGACCTGGAGGGTTACGGCCGGGGCAGGGCGCCCCGGCCGTTCCCGGGTCCGTCGACGTCGTCGTCCTGATGCTCTGCGGCGATGACGTCGCTGGCCTTCTCGCTGATCATGTAGACCGCCGACGCGATGAAGAACCCTGGGATGTCCGGGAAGACCGAGGCGTCGACGACCCGCAGGCCTCGCACCCCGCGTACTTTGAAGTCGCCGTCGAGCACCGCGTCCGGGTCGTCCGGCCGCCCGATCTTCGCTGTGCCGCAGGCATGGTGTCCCCAGGCCTGCTGGCGCACGAAATCTCTTAGCGCGGCCCGGTCGGTGACCGCACTTCCGGGCACCATCTCGCGGGCCACCCCGGCCAACTGCAGGTGGTCGACCACCTCTCGGGCGATCTCGATGCCGTCCACGACACCCTCGAGGTCCTCCTCGTGCCCGGCGGTGCCCTCCTCGAAGTAGCGGAAACGGATGTCCGGCACCTCGCGCGGGTCGCTTGATCGCAGGCTCACGGTGCCGGCCCGGTTGTTGGTGTGGGCCTTGAGCACCAGCAGCGAGAGCCGGTTGTGGAACTCCATGCTTCCGCGGGAGTATCCGGGGTAGTACCCGCGGAAGTCGATCGGTCCCGAGAAGACGACGAGGTCCGATTCCTGCGTGGCGACACTGGACTTCGCGATGATCGCGGCGAGTGTGCCGTTGGTGGCGTACGGCCCGTTCGCCCGGTCCCGCCACTCCGAGAACAGCGCGTCGCCGGCCCCCGTGAGGTCGCTGGGCACGTCCATCGCCGAGCCGTCAAAGATCGGGTAGTTCCGGTCCAGCTCGCAGGTCACCGCTACCTCGTAGCGATCGTGCAGGTTCGCGCCGACCCCGGGCGCATCGACCCGCACCGCGATGCCGTGCTGTTCCAGCTCCGCCCGGGGCCCGATTCCAGACAGTTTCAGAAGCTGCGGGGTGTTGAACGCACCGCCTGCGAGGATGACTTCCTTCCGGGCATACACCACCGATGGCTGCGGATCAGCAGGGACCTCGCCGCCATGTCGCCCAGGGTCGTCGGCGTTCGAAGTGACCGGTGCTGCGCCGTACAGCCGTCCGCCCTCGAGGTATTCCACCCCGACTGCGCGATCCCCGTCGAACACGACTCTGGTGGCGAGTGCGTTGAGCCGGATGTCGAGCTTGTCCGCCGCCCGGCGCCGCACATCCTGCAACCGTTCCCGGCTGCCGTTACGGTGACCGTCGCGCACTGCCACGGGAATGAACGCCATGCCCTGGTATTCAGCCGGTGTGTCGAGTGCGTTGGGATCACGCGGCAGCGGGATCTCCTGCGGGATGCCGAAGCGGTGCCGGCTGACCTGTTCCATCGCGTCGATGATGTCCAGGAACATCGGTTCCCGACCGCCGACCTGCGGGTTGGCTCTGGTGGTGGCAAGCCATCCCGCCGTGCCGTGCGCGGCCTTGCGGTCGCGCGCTGCTTCGTCGTCACCGGGCAGCGGCAGCGCGTCGACGCCCTGCCAGGATTCCAGGCGGCGGAAGAGCCCGCGCATCGGAGCCGAACCCCACGAAGGGCCGCCGGTCAGGTCGGCCAACCGGTCCCAGGCGCTGGGATGCGGGTAGATCGTTATCATGGCACTGACTGCGGTGCTCCCGCCAAGGGTGCTGCCACGTGGGTAGAGAACCCCGTCCCGCTCAGCGACGAACTTGGAGTCCTTGACCTGTGTCGCCCGCTCGTCCCAGTGCCGCACGAAAAAATCCCAACGCATGTTGGCGTCCTCGCCGGCATACAGATGCATGATGGGGATCGAGTAGTACGGGCAGCCGTGGTCGTCCCCTGCTTCGAGCACCAGCACGGAGTGCCCGGCCAGCGCCAGGTTCGCGGCAAGTGGACCGCCGCCCGCGCCTGATCCGACGATGACGAAATCGTACTCGTCCCGCGGCGGCCCGGAATTGTGCGTACCCGCTTCGTTCTCCTGCATCCGCATGGCCTCCATCAGAACCATTCCGCACTGACTCGCCGGGGATCGTGACCTGCGATTCCAGCGGCGGATCTGCTGCTGCCAGTTTGCCGGGACCCGCTCCACCGGCGCGGGAAATCCCTGGTCCTGGCGGTGGCTGGTCGGCTCTGCGTGACAACAAGATCCGCCCAGCGCGCGGCACCTGCCGCATCCGCGGCATCGAGCGTGCCGGGTGTCAGGCGGCTTCGCCGGACACGGCCGGCGCGAGGTTCGACCGGTGGACGGCCGGCTCCGAGCCGGCCCGGCGGATCGGCGTGAACAGCCCGCTGATCGCGACCAGCAGGCACCCCGCGCCCGCGACCAGGGCGACCGCGCTGACGCCGTACCGGCCGGCGGCCCAGGTCAGCACCGCGGCGCCGGCCGGCCCGAGGGAGTAGTGCGTGCTCCAGAACGCCGACGTGACCCGGCCGAGCAAATGGTCCGGGGTGATCTCCTGGCGCAGCGACATCGAGCAGATCCCGCCCACGCTGACGCCGCACAGGTACACCGCGGTCAGCACGGTGACCGCCGCGACGTTCCCGGCGATCCCGATGCCCGCGATGGCCAGGCCGCAGGTCGAGAGCGCGCCCACCCAGGTGACACCGAAGCCGCGCCGGCGGCGCAGCGGCGCCACCAGCAGCGCGCCGGCGATCGTGCCCAGCGCCGCCAGCCCGAGCACCGTGCCCACCGTGCGGTCGGAGCCGCCGAGGTCGTGCTTGACGTGGTAGACGAGCACGTCGGTGAAGCCGTAGGTCAGGAAGATGAAGACGGACAGCAGCACGGTCAGCGAGCGGAGCACGGGCTGACGCCAGAGGAACCGCGCACCGGCCAGGAACTCGGCCAGCGGCTTCTCCCGGACCACCGGCTCGGCGGAACCCTCGACGGGCCGCCGGAGCCGGACCAGCCAGAGGCCGGCGGCCGACAGCGCGAAGCTGGCCGCGTTGATCGCGATGGCCGCGGTGGGGCCGAATTGGGCGGACACCACGCCGGCGAGCAGCGGCCCGGCCACGGCCGCCAGCGCGTACGTCGCCTGCAGACGCCCGTTGGCCTCGGTGATCCGGTCGCGGTCGACGAGGTTGCGCACCGCGGTCACCGCGGCGACCTGGAACACCATCCCGGCCGCTTCGCAGATCGGCAGCACGACGAAGAGCAGCCAGACCTGCGGGCCGGCGAGCCAGGCCAGCGGGATCAGGCTGTAGAGCACCAGCCGGGCCAGGTCGGCGGCGATCATCAGGGTGCGCCGGTCGTACCGGTCGACCAGGACGCCGCCGAAGACCCCCGCGCCGACGGACGCGGCGCCGGCCACCGCCGTGAGCAGGCCCATCTGGGCGACCGACCCGGTCGCGTGCAGCACCAGCAACGGCACCGCCAGGTAGGCGAACGCGTCGCCGGCGGCGGAGAGCGACTGCGCGATCCAGTACGTGCCGAAGTTGCGGTCGTGCCACAGCGGAGGCCGGACCGGACCGACGCGGGTGCTCATGCCGGCGAGGGTAGTGCCCGGCCGCCGGACGATCGGGCCCGGCCACGAACGGCGGTCACCACGTCATTCCGACCGGCGGCGCAGGGGACCGGGGTGGACGGACCAGAGGAGCCGGCGCCACCAGGGGCGGGCGGCTCGGAGCGCGGCGACGTAGTCGCCGGCCACCGCGGCCGCCCGGTCGGCCTGCTCTCCGGTGGCGGTACCGGGGGCGAAGGCGACCTGGTTGAGCAGGTCGGCCAACTCGTCCACCTGCCCGACCCGCGGCTCCACCCGGGTGCCCGCCGTCCCGGCCGGTCCGCCGCCGGTCCCGCCCTCGGCGGTGTCCGCGACAGCGCCCGCCGGGACACCCGCCCGTCGGGCGGCCGCGTCGGCGAGGGCGCGGCGGGCGCGGGCGGCCACCTCGGTGGCGGCCAGGTCACCGCCGACCGGATGCCCGGCCAGCCGCAGCGCGTCGGTCAGCTCCCGCCAGGCGCCGGCGATGCGCTGGCCGGGGTCGCCCCGCTGAAGCCGGGCCCGGGTCAGCGCCCGCCGCATCGACAGCAGGGTGAGCAGCAGCGCGAGGAGCAGCAGCACGGCACCGCCGGCCCCGCCGCCGACCAGCACCGGCGTCGGTACGCCACCGTCCTGCACCGGTGGGCCCGGCGCGGCCTCCGGTGCCGGCTCGGCGGTCGGTTCCAGGGTCGGCTCCGGCGCCTCCGACGGTGGTGGGTCGTCCGGCGTCGGGCGGAAGTCCTCCTCGACCGGCCGGGGTTCCTGGTCGGGGCGGGGCAGCGGGTGGAAGGGCACCCAGCCCAGCCCCTCGAAGAGCACCTCCGGCCAGGCGTACGCGTCGGCGGCGTGCACCGGACCGTCGCCGGTGGACTCGAAGCCGACGACCACCCGGGTGGGCAGCCCGGTCAGCCGGCCCAGTACCGCGAACGCCGCGGCGAACTGCTCGGACGTGCCGCGCTGCCCGCCACCGTTGCGCGGTCCGAAGAGGAAGAAGTTCACATTCGGGTACGCGTGCCCGCTGGGTGCGTCCGCCACCAGCCGGTAGTGCTCGGCGAGGAACTGTTCCACGGCGGCGGCGCGGGCGTACGGCGCGCCGTTCTCCTCGGCCAGTTGGGTGGCGAGGCGGCGCATCGGCTCGGGCACCCCGTCGGCGACCCGCAGCACCCGGGCCACCTGGTCGCCGGCCGGCACGTTCGCGGTGGCGAGCAGGTTCAGGTCGGGCTCCTCCCGCTGCGAGGTCACCGTGTAGCGCAGCCCCGGGCTGAGCCCCTCCGGCCGGATCAGCGTCCCGGTCGCCGGGTCGTACGCCACCCGCGCCCCGGTGACCTCGCGCGGGGTGGCGACGGCGGGCAGCAGTCGCCCGGTCAGGTCGGCGACGGTGATCTCCTGCCGTACCGTCTCGACGGTGCTGTCGGGGGCCGGCGCCGCCGCCGGCAGGATGCGGCCCGCGTTGCGGTAGGTCGCGCCGACCCGCCAGGTGACCCCGTCGTAGTCGCTGAGCACGGCCAGCCGGATCCGCAGCGGGCTCTCGCCGGTGGGCGTGCCGGGTGCGCTGCCCGCCGGATCCCCGGTCGGCGCGGCTTCCGGCGCGGCCGGCCGGTCGGTGCGCACGTCGAGCAGCTTCTGCTCCGGGTTCAGCGCCCAGCCGGAGATGCGGATCAGCGGGTTCTCGTCCAGCGTCTCCACCTGCGGCGGTTCCACGTAGCGGCGCGGGTCCACCGGCCGGTCCTCGACCCGGGCGGCGACCAGCGGGCCGACCAGCGCGGCGAGCCCGACCACGACCGCCACCCCGGCGGCGGACGCGGCGGCCAGCCGGGCCCGGACGGCGGTGCGGACCGCCGGCGCGAGCCCGGCCGCCGGGTCCGCGCCGGCCGGGGTGCCGTGCGCCGAGACGGCGAGGCCGAGCACCGCGGCGGCCACCAGCGCCAGCGTCGGCCGGATCGCCGGGTCGGCGTTCGGCCCGACCACGTAGAGCGCGCCCGCGTAGAGCAGCAGGGGCGGCAGGTAACCGAGCAGCACCCGACCGGCCCGCAACGCCACCTCCGCGCCGGCGAGCCCGGCCAACCAGGCGGCGACCAGCGGCACCAGCACGGTGTCCGGGGTCGGCTCGACCGGGATCATCGCGGTCAGCAGCCGGGGGATGCCGTTGCGGGCGGCGTCCGCCGCCACCTCGACGAACCCGCCGGGCAGCTCGGCCCGCGTTGCGGTGAGCCGCAGCGACCAGGCCGTCCAGCCGGCCATCGCCAGCACCGAGAGCGGCGCGACCAGCCACGACGGCAGCCGGCGGGCCGCGACGCTGACCAGCACCGACCCGACGGCGGCGCCGAGCACCAGCGCGGTCAGCAGCCCTCCGGCGTAGACCCGGCCGAGCACCACGCCGGCCAGCCCGATCATCGTGACCAGGGCCAGCGGCACCGGCACCGCCCGCAGCAGCCGGCCGGCGCGGGCCGCCGCACGCCCGTCCGGGCCCGGGGGCCGCGCCGGCCCGCCGGTGGTCGCATCGGCCGCGGGTGGGCCGGTCACGGTCACCACCGGCGCACCCCGTCCCAATCGGCGGCGAACGCGGCCCCGTCGGCCGCGTCCACGACCACCAGGCCGGCCGCGCCCGGCGGCGTCGCCTCCGCCGCCCCGAAGACCCCCACCACCACCGAGGGGTACGCGCCGTGCAGCGCGCCGACGTGCCCCAGGTCGTCCCGGCCGCCGGGGCCGGTGAGGAAGACCAGCGTGTCGCCGAGCCGGTCCTGCCGCAGCCGGTTCGTGGCGGCGCGCAGCGCGTCGTCGGCGGTGGCCAGCTGCGCCGCGGCGAGCCGGTCCAGCGGCCCGCCGCCGGCGGATCCGCCGGTGTGCGACTCCGGGGCGACGAGGAGCAGCACCACCGGCAGGTCCTCCCGGAACGCGGCGGTCACGATCGACGCCGCCGCCTCGCAGCCGGACTCGAAGCTCTCGGCCACCCCGTCGGCCCGGTCGGGATGGGCGGTGGCCCGGTTGTCCAGCAGCACCACGAGCCGGGGCAGGCTGGTGTCCACGTTCTCCCGGACCATCAGCTCGCCCACCCGGGCGCTGGTGCGCCAGTGCACCCGGCGCAGCTCGTCGCCGACCACGTACTCCCGCAGCGAGTCGAAGGTGATCGAGCCGTGCGGCACCGCGTCCACCCGGCCGTCCAGGCTGCGCCCGGCCCCGGTGGGCACCGCGTTCAGCGGGTGGATCCGCGGGTGCACCCAGACCGGGACGGTCCCGCCGTACGGGCGGGCCACCGACACCAGCCCGAGCGGGTCGCGCCGGGTCACCCGCAGCGGCCCGACCGGCACCACGCCCCGGCGGCTGGTGGGCACGTCGTAGTGGACAGTGGTGTCCCGGCCGGGTCGCAGCCGCAGCAGCGGCACCGGCACCGCGTGGTCCCCGCACCGGTCCTCGGCCACCAGGCTCGCCGCCCGCAGCCGGCCGGTGTTGCGGACGGTCACCGTCATGCTCGCCGGCTCGCCCCGAGCCACCCGGTCCGGGTCGGCGCTGCGCTCCACCTCCAGGCGGGGCCGCCAGGCCGCGGTCAGCACGGCGTAGCCGACCGCGCCGCCGGCCGCCGCGCCCAGCAGGGTCAACTCCGGGTACGCGAAGCGGAAGCCCGCCCCGAGCAGCACGACGGCGGCGACGAGCAGCCCGACCCCGCGGGCGGTGATCCCCACGCCGACCTGCCGGTCAGCCCTGCACCGGCGCCGGCTGGCCGGACGGCAGCGGCACCGGCACCGAGGCGACCGCCTGGCGCAGCACCTCGGCCGCGGTCACCCCGCGCACCTGCGCGTCCGGGCTGAGCAGCAGCCGGTGCGCGAAGACCGGCTCGGCCAGCGCCTTGAGGTCCTCCGGCATGATCCAACCCCGCCCGTCGATCAGCGCGTACGCGCAGGCGGCCCGGGTCAGCGCGATCACGCCCCGGGGACTGACCCCGACCCGCACCTGCGGGTGGGTACGGGTGGCGGCGGCCAGCCGGACCGCGTACGCGTAGAGCGGCTCGGCGATGTGCACCCGGCGGGCCATCCGGACCATCTCCCCGACGGTGGCCGTGTCGGTGACCGCGGTGAGCGCCTCGGGGGAGCGGACCGTGGCCCCGCGCAGCACCTCGACCTCCACCGCCTCGTCGGGGTAGCCGACGGAGAGCTTCACCAGGAAGCGGTCCAGCTGGGCCTCCGGCAGCCGGTAGGTGCCGTCCATCTCGACCGGGTTCTGGGTGGCCACCACCAGGAACGGCTGCGGCACCGGGTGCCGGACACCGTCGACGGTGACGGTGCGCTCCTCCATCACCTCCAGCAGCGCGGACTGGGTCTTCGGCGAGGCCCGGTTGATCTCGTCGGCGATGACGATGTTGGCGAACACCGGGCCCGGGTGGAACTCGAAGCCCCGGGTGGCCTGGTTGAAGATGGTCACCCCGGACACGTCCGAGGGGAGCAGGTCCGGGGTGAACTGGATCCGCCGCCACTGCCCCTTGACCGTCGCGGCGATGGCCCGGGCCAGGGTGGTCTTGCCGACGCCGGGCACGTCCTCGAGCAGCACGTGTCCCTGGGCGAAGAGCGCGGTCAGCGCCAGCCGGACCACCTGCGGCTTGCCCAGCACGACCGAGTTGACGTTCTCGGCCAGCCGGGCGGCGAGGGCGGCGAAGCCCTGCACCTCCGGCTGGGTGAGCGGCTCGTGGGTGTTCACGGTCGGTGGTGCTCCTTGCCTGGGTGGGTCAGCAGGTGGGCAGGACGTTGATGGCGTCGCCGCCCTCCAGGTTGAGCCAGGCCCAGGGGATGTAGTTCTTTCCCTTGTACTCGACCTGCACCCACCAGGTGCTGCGCTTGTGGTTGTTGTAGATGTAGGCGTACACCTCTTCGCCCTGCTTCTTGCAGAACGCCTTGAGCCGCGTGCCGTTGGCTACCCATCCGGCCTGCCGGTCGTTGTCCTGCCGGGTGACCTCGAAGATCTCGTTGCCGTTGCGCTCGCCGGGGATCTCTCGGCTGCAGTAGCTCGCCTCGGCTCCCGACGAGCCGTTGCGGCAGGTGGCGATCCCGTACAGGGCGTCGGTGGTCTGCGCGCGGGTGGCGGTGCCCTTGCCGGCCGCGTTGCTCGCGGTCACCGTGAAGGTGTACGCCGTGCCCGGGGTCAGGCCGCTCATCGTGATGCTGGAGCAGGCGCCGGTCTTCGCCGGCTCGCCGGGCGCGCTCAGCGAGCAGGACGCCTGGCCGCCGCCGGCGTCCACGGTGAACGTCACCGTCGCCGCGGTGGCGGTCGCCGACGAGCCGGTCACGGTGACCCGCGGCTCGGCCACCGTCCGCGCGGTGGCGGTCGCCTCCGGGCCGGGGCCGGCCTCGTTGACCGCCTTCACCTTGACCGTGACGTTCTGCCCGTTGCCGAGGCCGCTCACCGTCGTCCCGGTGTCGGTCACCTCGCTGCGGCGCCCGCCGACGTCGACCAGGTACTTCGTCACCGGCCGGCCGTTCGCCTCGGCCGGCGACCACTGCACCGCGATCGTGCCCGGCCGGTCGGCGACCGTGGTGGCCCGCAACCCGACCGGCTGCCCCGGCGCCGCGTACGGCACCACGGTGTTGCTCACCGGCGACGCCGCCGACCCGGCGCCCCTGTCGTTGACCGCCACCACGGTGAACGCGTACTGCGTGCCGTACTCCAGCTCACCGGCCGGCACCACCAGCTCGGTCCGGCGCGACTCGCCGGCCGGGGCGTTGGCGCCCGCCGAGGTGGCCGTCACCACGTACTTCGCGATGGTGTTGCCCTGCGCGTTCGCCGCCGGCCAGCGCACCAGCACCGTGCCGTCCGGCCGCTCCTGGGCGGTGACACCGGCCGGCGGATCCGGCACCGCCGCGGTCGGGGTGACCGGGTTGCTGGTCCGCGCCGGACCGGCGCCCTTGGCGTTCACCGCGTGCACCGAGAACCGGTACGTCTCGCCGTTGGTCAGGCCCTTGATCTCCACGGCCCGCTGGTTGGCGCCCACCTCGTGCCGCTGGCCGGCGCCCTCCACCACGTACCGGATGATCTGCGCGCCGTTGGCCGCGGCCGGCCGCCAGCTCACCCGGGCCTGCGCGTTGCCGGCGGCGGCGGTGACGCTGCGCGGCGCGCTCGGCTTGCCCACCTTGGGCTTCTTCGGCGGGGGCGGCGGCGGGGGAGCCGGCGGCGGGTCGCCGCCGAGCACGTCGTTGGCGTACTTGTCGACCTCGCGGACCTGGTGCTTGTCGTTGACCACCCCGGCGGTCGCCGAGTCGGGGGCGTTGATGAACAGGTGGTTCTCGCGGACCTCCAGCTCCAGCGGGCCGGTCGCCCTCCCCCGGATGGTGTCGACCAGCTGGCCGCCGGCGTCGAACGCGTAGACCGTGCCGGTCGCCTCGTCGGCGCAGTAGAACCGGCCGGCCCAGGCCACCGCCGGGCTGAGCCGGTCACCGGTGCCGGGCACGGTGAACGCCTTCACCTCGCCACCGGCGCCCACCGCGTGCACCTTCCGCTCGTCGGCCACGGTCACCGGCACGACCGGGCCACTGGTACGCGCCGGCAGCGCGCCGGGGGCGGTCATCGTCAGCGGGAACGTCCGGACCTCGCCGCGCTGCACCCGGACCAGCGAGCCCGCCGTCCGGTCGAGCACCGCCACGCCGTCGTCCAGGGTGGACACGACCAGCTCGTGGCTGGCCTCCGCGACGTCGTACGTCTCCACCTGCTTGGGGCTCAGCCCGGCGCCGGCCGGTGCGGCCGAGGCGGGCGCGGACGGCAGCGTCGCGGCGGTGATCGCCGAGACGGTGCCCTCGCTCGGCACCGCGATCCAGAGCCGGCCCTCGCCGTCGAACGATCCGCCGGTGATGCCCGGCGGGTAGCGCACCGGCTCGCCGACCGGGGCCAGCGAGCGCGGGTCGAGCTGGCGGACCACGCCCTGCACCGCGTCGACGACGAACGCCGCGTCCTCGTGCAACGCGACGCTCACGCCCAGCCCGGGGGTGGTGCGGGTGGTCGCGGTGATCTGCAGGGTGGCCAGGTCCAGCGAGCTGACCGTGCCGGTGTTCAGGTCGCGCAGGATCAGCAGCCGGTCGGTCTGGGTGACCTGCATCGGGTGCCGGCGGGTGCCGGGGACCTCCACCCGGGTGTCCACCCGGGCGGTGACCCCGTTGACCCGGGCCATCTCGCCGCGCGCGGCGCTCCACAGCCAGGAACTCGCGTCGTAGCTGGCCACCGCGTTGTCGGCGGCGCCCAGGCCGAGCACGGTCAGCCCCATGGCGGCGAGCAGCGCGGCCACCATCGCGATCGTGACCAGCCCGCCCCGGAAACGCGAGCGGGGACGGGTCGCGTCGGTCCCGGCGGGCACGGCGTCGTCGATGGTGGCCACAGCCCGGTGCCTCCCCTGTCGTCCTGGCAGGTGGCGCGCCTGTCGGCGACCCCTCCCCTGAGCCGGGTGCCATCATATGGCCCGGTCGAGGGCGGGGGAACCCGCACCGTCCCGCTGTGGACACCCAGCGTGCTCGTGGGCCCTGTGGACGGTCAGCCCGGCGACGGGCCGCCCTCCCGGTCCGTGCAGACCTGCCCGGAGGTGGCGAACGAGTCGGTGGAGTAGACCGCCAGCACGGTGAAGCAGTAGTCCACCCGGGAGTTCAACCCGTTGACCGTGTAGCTGGTCTGCCCGGGGTCCACCCTGGCCATCACGCCCAGCGACTGCCCGACCCGGCCGCCGGCCACCATGAACGGCGCGGCACCGCCGGTCGGGTCCGTCCAGGTCAGGGTGATGGTGGCCGAGTTGTCGCGCAGCTTCAGGTCGGTCGGCGGCGGGCCGGTCGCGGTTGCCGCGGTCGGCGTCGGCGAGGCCGGACCGGCCGGTGGCGCCGCGTCCCGGCCGAGCACCAGCGCGCCCACCCCGGCGACCGCCGCCACTGCCAGCACCGCGGCGACCACCGCGACGATCACCGCCGTCCGGCTGCGTCCGCCCGGCTCCGGCTCCTCAAGGGGGTACCCGGGCAGCTGGGTCGACGGGTACGCCTGCTGGTGCGGGTACGCCGACACCGGCGACGCGGCCGTGCCGGCAGGGTCGTGCGACGGTGCCGGTTCCGGTGCCGGCTCGAGCCGCGGCTGGTCCAGGTCGAGGTCCACGTAGGCCGGTTCGTCCTCGTCGTCCTCGTCGTCGTCCGTCGGCTCGTCCGCCTCTGGCTCCGGATCCGCGACCGGAGCGGCCAGTGGCTGCGGCGGCGCCATGCTGCCCCACGGCGGGGCGGTCATCCCCCACGGTGGCACCGGCGGTGCGCTGACCGGCGGTGGCGCAACGGGCGGCCCGCTCACCGGATGCGCAGGCCCGGGCGGTGCGCTGACCGGCTGCGGCGGGACCGGATGCGCCGGGGACGGCGGCCCGCTGACCGGTGGCGGCGCCAGCGGCGCGCCACTGACCGGGTACCGGGGCGCCGGCGGCGCGCTGACCGGCTGCGGTGGGGGCGCCGGGTACGCCGGGTGCGGTGGCCGGCTGACCGGGGGTGCCGGCGGCGGGACGACCGGGTGCGCCTGCGGCGGGAGGACCGGCTGTCCCAGCCCGGGGGGCGCGCTGATCGGCGGTCCGCTGACCGGGTGCGGGTGGACCGGTGGCGCGCTGACTGGGGGAGCCGGAGGCGTGCTCACCGGTGGCGGGATTGCCGGCGCGGCCGGCGGCGCGCTGATCGGCGGTCCGCTGACCGGGTGCGGGTGCGCCGGGGGTGCGCTGACCGGCGGTGCCGTGGGTGGGCTCACCGTTGGCGAGCCGACCGGCGCGGTGGGCGGCGCGCTGACCGGACGGGCGGGCGGCGCGGTGACCGGACGGGCGGGCGGCGTACTGACCGGACGGGCGGGCGGCGTACTGATCGGGTGGGCGGGTGGCGCACTGATCGGGTGGGCGGGCGGTGCGCTGACGGGGGCCGCCGAGGCCGCGGTCACCGGCGGGGCCGACGGCGGTGGGTTGACCGGTCGTGCGGGCGGGGCGCTCGGCGTCGGCGGCCGGGGCGCCGCGGGTGGCGTGGCGACCCGGGCCACCTCCTCGGCCAGCAGCGGTCCGATCTGCTGGACCTGCACGGTCGGCTTGTCCCACCCCGGTGCGGGGATCGGGGGCGGTTCCGGCAGTTGCCGTGGCGGGGCGGGCGGAGCAGGCTCCTCGGCGGTCCGCTGCCGTGGCGGCCGGACCGGCTCGGGCCGGGCGGTGACGACCGGCGAACCGGCCGGGGCCGGCGCGCCGGCCGTCGCGGGCGGCACCGAGACCGGCCGGACCGGTTCGGTGGACTGCGGGATGGCAGGCGGCGTCGGAACCGGCGGTGCCGCACTGGTGAAGTGCGGCGTCACGGGTGGTGCCGGAACCGGTGCTGCCGGAGCGGTGGACCGCGGTGCGGCGGGCGGTGCCGAGACCTGTCGAGCCTGGTCCGCGGGTGGCGGTGCGGCGGCCGGCCGGGCCGGACCGGTGGACTGCTGTGCCGGGACCTGCGGGGCGGTGAGCGGTCGGGCCGGGACCTGCCGGGCGGCGTCGGTGGGCGGTTGCGCCGGAGCCCACGGCGACTGTCGCGGGGCCGGCACGGCCGGGCCGTCGGAGCGCTGCGGAGGGGCGGGCGGCGGCGGAAGCTGCTGCCGCCCGGCCCCGCCGGCCGTCATCGGCGCGGTGGTGCCCGCGCTGACCGGCTGGGGTGGGACGGGTGGAGCCGGGGGTGCGGGGATGCGCGGCGGCGGCGGGACGGGCGGGGCCGGCGGTGCGGTCCGCGGTACGGGAGCCGCGGCGGTGCGCGCCGGCGGGGGAGGCGTCCGCGGTGCTGGCGGGGTCGGCGGCGGAGGGGGGACCGGCGGCGCGGCGGTGGCGCGTGCCGGCGGGATCGCCGCCGCAGCGGGGGTAGCCGGCAACGGCGGCGGAGGCGGTACGGGTGGGTTCGGCGGAACCGGTGCCGCCGTGCCGCCGGTCCGGCCGGTCAAAGGCGTCGGCGGGGCCGGCGGTGGGCCCGGCGGAGCCGGCGGCGCCGGGCGGGACAAGTGGGGCGCCGGCGGGGGTGTGAGGTGGGCCGGTGCCGACTGCGCGCCGGCGTGGTGGTGCATCGGCGGCGCGGGCGGGGCCGGGCGCGGCGGAGTCGGGATAGCCGGGCCGGCGGCGGGCGGTGCCGGGGGAATGGCGGCGAGGGGCGGAAGCGGGACGACCGGGGCGGAGGGCGCCGCCGGCGGGGGCGGCGCGACCGTGGCGCGGGGCGGGACCGGAGGCGGAGGGGGCACCGGCGGCAGCGGGGCGGACGCCGGGTGCGCGGCGGGCGCCTGCGGCGGGCGGGCGGCGGCCGTCGAGCCGCCGTACGGCTGGTCGGTGGCGGGAATGGTGGTCAGCGACACGGTCGGCTCGGTGAGCGCCGGGCCGGGCCGGCCACCCGGGCCGGTCTGGCCGGCGGCGGGAGCGGTCGGCTGAGGAGCGGGAGCGGCGTCGCCGAGGTACTGCCGGGCGGTGCGTACGGCCGGGTGGTCGGCACCGAGCACGGCGGGCCCGGCGGTGGCGATGCGGAGGTAGTTACGACGGGCTTCGTGCCGATTTCCCAGTTCGTCCGCTACCCCGGCCAGCTCGAACGACAGCGCCAGCATCAGCGGCTCGGCGTGCGACCAGCGGCGCTCGCCCGCGGCGAACGCCTCCTCGAGCACCCGGCGGGCGGCGCCCGGGTCGTCCGCCTCCCGGTGCAGCCGGGCCAGCAGGTGCGCCGTGTTGATCACGTCCGGGTGGTCTTCGCCGTGCGCCGGCCGGGCGGACCCGATGGCGTCGGTGAGCATCCGGCGGGCGGCGGTGAGATCGCCCGCGGCGCGCAACGCGAGGGCCCTCTGCTGGACGACGGCCAGGGAAGCGGGATGGGACACGTGGCCATGCTGCCGGTAGACGGCGGCCGGACGCTACCCGGGCGCGTGGGCCAGCCCTTGCCGGTGTCCGCGGATGCCGGCTGAGCTGGGCGCGGAGGACGCCGACCGGAGGGGCGTGAGCCGATGTGCATGATCCACCCCGGCCGTGTACAGTAACTCCCCGTGCGGCCCGCCGGGCGGCCGAACGGGTGACGGGTTCACCCCGGCCGGCGCGGTAGGCTGGACATGCAAGTCCGGGTGGCGGAATGGCAGACGCGCTAGCTTGAGGTGCTAGTGCCCGTATAGGGCGTGGGGGTTCAAGTCCCCCCTCGGACACCAGTTCTGGTGGAGTTCCGCCGATCATGAGCGGGCTCAACTCCGCATCGATGCGCACACGGCATACCTGCTGTAACAAGTGATCGTGGGCGCCGGCGAGCTGCACGTCGCTGCACCGCCATCATCTGGCTTCCATGATCGACAGGACGGGCCCTAGCTGCGCCGGGGCGGCACCGTCGTGGTCACCGCCCGGTCGTCTCGCAGGAACGGACACCTGATCGACCTGCCGTCCGCGGGGCCGAGATCGGCTGGCGGACATCGAAGGTTACGACTTGACGAGAGACATGTTATCGCTCACAGTCGATGGCTAAGGATGACGACGCCTGTGGCTTACCGGGTCAAGCCCGCTTCGTCGACCTCGAATTACCGTGTGCGCCGGGGCACGCAGACATCTTGTTAACGCTGACAGTTGCTGATGCGTGTACCCGGCCACGCGTCGCGGTTCGCTCATCTTCGGGTAGGTCGTTCGGCTCTTGGTCATTGGAGGAGGATCATGTCTGCCCTGGGTAGGTCTCCATCGCTCGCGCCGCCGCCGCGGCGGCGTGGGTGGTTGCTACAGGTCGTCGCCGCTGGCGTGGCGACGGTGGTGGCCGGTGTCGCCGCCGCGGCGGTGGTGTCGACACCCGCCGCAGCGGCGACGGTCGACACGAGCGCGTGGTATGTGTTGATCAACCGCAACAGTGGCAAGGCCCTGGACGTGTACAACCTGGCCACCAACGACGGTGCGCGGATCACGCAGTGGACGCGCAACAACGGCAACCAGCAGCAGTGGCAGTTCGTGGATTCCGGCGGTGGCTACTACCGGTTGAAGTCCCGGCACTCCGGCAAGGTGTTGGATGTCTACAACTTCTCGACCGCCAACGGTGCCAGCATCGTGCAGTGGAGCGACGGCAACGGAACCAACCAGCAGTTCCGGTTGGCCGACTCCGACGGCGGCTACGTACGGTTGATCAACCGGAACAGCAACAAGGTGGTGGAGGTGCAGGGAGCATCGACCGCCGACGGTGGGAACATCGTGCAGTACGACGACTGGAACGGCAGCAACCAGCAGTGGCAACTCGTCCGCGTCGACGGCGGGGGCAATCCCACCACGCCGCCTCCGGGCACGTGCGCTCTGCCGTCGACGTACCGCTGGACCTCCACGGGCTCCCTGGCGAACCCGAAGCCGGGGTGGGTTTCGCTCAAGGACTTCACCTACGCCCCCTACAACGGCCGGCATCTCGTCTACGCCACGACCCACGACACCGGGACGAGGTGGGGTTCGATGAACTTCGGCCTCTTCACGAACTGGTCCGACATGGCTTCGGCCAGCCAGAACGCCATGTCGTTCTCCACTGTCGCGCCCTCGTTGTTCTACTTCGCGCCGAGGAACATCTGGGTGCTCGCCTACCAGTGGGGTGGGACCGCCTTCTCCTACCGGACGTCGAGCGACCCCACCAACCCGAATGGCTGGTCGTCGGAGCAGGTGCTCTTCTCCGGAAGCATCTCCGGCTCCCCCACGGGACCCATCGATCAGGCGCTCATCGGTGACAGCACGAACATGTACCTGTTCTTCGCCGGGGACAACGGCAAGATCTACCGGGCCAGCATGCCCATCGGGAACTTCCCGGGCAGTTTCGGCTCGACCTCGACCGTGATCATGAGCGACACCACGAACAATCTGTTCGAAGCCGTTCAGGTCTACAAGCTCCAGGGCCAGAACCGCTACCTCATGCTCGTCGAGGCCATCGGCTCGCAGGGCCGCTACTTCCGCTCGTTCACGGCCACCAGCCTGGGGGGTTCGTGGACACCACAGGCCGCGACCGAGAGCAATCCCTTCGCGGGCAAGGCCAACAGTGGCGCCACCTGGACCAACGACATCAGCCACGGCGAACTGATCCGCGGCAACGCCGACCAGACCATGACGGTGGATCCCTGCAACCTGCAGTTGCTGTACCAGGGACGCGCCCCCAACTCCGGCGGCGACTACGGACTCCTGCCGTACCGGCCGGGTCTGCTGACACTTCAGCGGTGATGAGAGACCCCTGGGAGTCGCGAGCAACGGTGTTGCCGAACCGGTAGACGTTGTCGGGGCGGGCTTGGTGCAAGGCCGGGCCCGCCCCGTGCCGCGTAAGCGAGGTCGGGATCCAGGAGGGACAGGCTGCGTCAGCAAGCATGGGGCGTCCCCGTCGGGGCAGGGATCGGCCCTCACCGCACAACGGATCGTCGAGTCCTCGACCGTAGATGCGGGTCGCGGGAGCAGCGACATTGCTCTGCGACCTGGTCGCCTGCGGCGGGCAACGGTGGTCGTCCGTCCGCGTTGACGGGCCAGGGACGCGAACGGCCAACGCGTCGGCATCTCGGCACGCAACGGGGAGCGGCGGCTCGGCTGCGTCACGGCCAACGGCGCAACCGACGTAGACTGTCGATGATCCAGCATTGCCACCCGGCAGACGCCGACGTGCGGCCACGAGAGCGAGTTCCGCCTCCAGGCCGCTCAGGTCGACGTCGACGGGCCGTAGTCGCCATTGTCAGGAGAGAGTGAGGTGGCCGTGCGCAGTCCCGCGATGATGGACGTTGCTCGCCTTGCTGGCGTCTCCCACCAGACAGTGTCGCGGGTGCTCAACGGACATCCCAACGTGCGCGAGCATACTCGACTGCGGGTCCAGGCGGCGATCGCGGAGCTGGGTTACCGGCCCAATCGTGCCGCTCGCGCGCTGGTCACCGGCAGGTCGCAGGTGATCGGCGTGGTCGCGCAGAACACCACCCTCTACGGTCCGGCGTCACTGCTGGCCGCCCTCGACGAGGCGGCCACCGAGGCGGGTTTCGCGGTCAGCATCGGCAGCGTGAGCAACCTGGACCACCGGTCTATCTCCGCGGCGGTGGAGCGGCACCTGGCGCACCCGGTCGCCGGGGTCGTGGTGATCGCGCCGGTCGAGTCGGCGGGGGAGGCCCTCGAACGGCTGCCCCGGGACGTTCCGCTGGTGACCGTCGACGGCGATCCGCGGCGACCGATTCCCCTGGTGACGGTCGACCAGGTCGCTGGCGCCCGAGCGGCCACCCAGCACCTCCTCGACGCCGGGCACTCGACAGTCTG
This sequence comes from Micromonospora sp. R311, assembly GCF_056780015.1. Lineage (NCBI taxonomy): Bacteria > Bacillati > Actinomycetota > Actinomycetes > Micromonosporales > Micromonosporaceae > Micromonospora > Micromonospora sp. R311. Next base: position 43,501 of record NZ_JBSWCE010000037.1, on the reverse strand, counting down.
GCATGTGTCCGGCCCCCCGGGCTGGTTCGACAGCGCCGGCCGCATCGAAGGGTGGCAGGAGGCGCTGGCGTCGGCGGGCGCGGAGCTGCCGCCTCTGATTCAGGCGGACTGGTCGTCAGCAGCTGGGTACCGCTGCGGGCAGATGCTGGCTCGGATGCCGGAAGTAACCGCAGTCTTCACCGCCAACGACCACTTGGCGCTCGGCGTCCTGCGGGCGCTGCACGAGCACGGTCGCCGAGTGCCGGACGACGTCAGCGTGGTGGGCTTCGACGACGTGCCGGAGGCGGCGTATTTCATTCCGCCGCTGACCACCGTACGGCCCGACTTCGCTGCCGTCGCCCGGGTGAGTCTCGACATGCTGCTGACCCAGATCGAGACGGACATCGTCGGCCCGCTGCGGCAGACCATCGCACCGACCCTGGTAGCCCGGCACAGCGTCGGGGCACCACAGCGCCGCTGATCCGCCCGATCGGCTGCGGCTCCGCCAGGCTGCGGCCGCCCCTATCTGCTGCCGTGTGGTAAGGGCGCCGCGTGTCATGCTGTCGTCGTTCCTTCCAGCGATCAGTCCGGGCCAGGGTTGTCCGATGCGCCATGCGGTCAAGGGGACGACTCGGAGTGACGGTCTGGGGACTTGGCCCGATGGCGGGCCGCCACCGGCAACGCTCCGACCGCCTTCTGCATGGTGACCTCTTTGGCGGCACGAAGAGGTCACCAGGGCAGCTAAACCTGCGCGAGATTCAGAGTCGTGTTGAGCGTCATCGGCGGTGGGGCGACGGATCGTATCGCCCCTCGAACACGAGCCAGGACAGCGGCGCAGCAAATCGGCTGACGCGGCTACCGGGGCGTGAGTTGTCGTTCGCCACAAACGAAGATCATGGATTCGTGGCCGATGTCGCCCCGGAGTTGTACTCCATGTACGTGGTCGAGTCGAGGCCCTGACCCCGTGCCTGTGGCCCGGCGAGGGTCTGTCAACGAACGGTGTAACTCGGGTTGTTGACGACTACTTTCGGTCTGCGGACAGGCGTCCTTGGGAAGGCGATGTCGAAGGCGTTCAGGGCTGGCTTCCAGCGCATGGTCCACCGCCGGCGGCCCTGCCCGGGGTCGGCAGGAGGCCCTCGACGCCGCCGTCGCCCTCGCCGAGGAGCTCACCGATCAACCCTCCGAGCAGCTGGCCGTCCTGGAGGCGGCGATCGCCCAGCACCCCTACGCCGAAGGCCTGTATCAGGCCGCCATGCGCGCCCGCGCTGAGCTCGGCGACCCCGACGGCGTACGCGCTCTGCGCCGAGCGGTGACCCGCCGGCTCGCCGACATCGATGCTGAACCCAGCGACGACACCCTCACCCTGGCAGACCGCCTCATAGCCGACCTACGCCGCTCCGACGGCCACCGGCGCGCCCATCGCCTCCTTGACGAGGACGGAGCGGCCACGTGAACACGATCGGCGGCTCGGCGCTGCGGGATGGCTCCGCCTGGCCGCCGCCCCTGCCGTCGGCGCTGTGGCATTGGCCGACACGGGTGCACAGCTGCGGCGGCTGCGGTGGGCCGTGCGCGCCACGCTCACCCTCGGCGTCGCCGCGTCGGTGGCCGCGAACGTCCTCCACGCTCGACCGAACCCGATCAGACAGATCATCGCCGCGTGGCCGCCACTGGCGCTGCTCCTCACCGTCGAGCTGATCTCCCGCGTCCCCCACCACCGCCGCTCCCTGGGAGTTATCCGGATCGCCCGCGACCGCGGTCATCGCTGCCATTGCCGCCTGGGTGTCCTACTGGCATCTCGTCGGGGTCGCCGCCCGCTACGGCGAGACCGAAGCCGGCGCCGCCTACCTGCTGCCCATCTCCGTTGACGGCCTCGTCATCGTTGCCAGCGTCAGCCTCGTCGAGCTCACCGCGAGGATCCGCGCCGCCGACACCCAACAGCAACTCGCCCCGCAGGCCGCGACGACGTCCCGCGCCGATGCGCCGGCCGCACAAGCGGCACAGCCACCCGCTGCACCCATCGGGGCAGCCGCTGCACGACGCAGGCAGGCCGACCGGGACGATGGCACGGCCGATCACACCCGCCAGAAGGCTACGGCTCGGCCTGCGCCCCGCCACGGACGTGGCACTACGGACCGCCGGCCTGATGCCGAGGACAATCGCGGTCGCGACCAGCTATCGGACGAGCCGCTCAGCGACCCAGCGATGCGGCGGGGCGACATTTTGGAAACGCCTGACGTCCATGCTGACGAACCGAATCCGGCAGATGGCAGGACACGCGCTGATGGTGCGGTCCCGTCGGAGACGGCCGCCGCAGTCGCCTACTGGTACCGACGCGATCCTGGACTGCACCCCGCGGAGATCGCCGCGAAGATAGGCCGCTCGGAACGCACGGTACGCCGATACTGGCCGCCGTGCCCGGCCACCTCTCCGGATGCCATCGCTGACCGTGCCGCCGATCTCGCCGACAGCCTCCGTCGGTAGGCCTGCCCGGCGCGGTTTCTTCCCGCGCCCTCGCAGCTCATGGATGGGGCAACAGATCCGCTGTTACATCTGAGGCACCACGACCGATCTAGAGATGAAGCATCGTCGCATCGTGAGGAGAGGTCTCATGTCGATCGCCCGGTTACTCGTCGCCACCGCGGTGGAGCAAGTGGTTTGACGGCGCCGCTGGCGATCGCGCTGAAACTCCCGGGACGGGGGCGGCACGCAGGCCTCGCCGGCAGAAGGCGCAGAGCCCGCCGGGACGATGCGCATCCCCGCCGCCGTCAGCCATCCTGGCCCCTCCGTAACGGCACCGTGACCCTCGACGCCTGTGCCTTTGGGGGCCGGGGTGCGCGGCCTCCGCGGCGGGCGGGACCCCGACCCCCGGGTCCCGCCCGCTTTGGATCGAATAGCAGACGATGCCGCACAAGGAGTAGCCATGGCGTAGCCAGAAGGGACTCCCATCGCCGCAGCCACCATCGCGCCGTCGCAGATTGCCTCGAGTTCACCATCGCGCTGAGGTCGCGAAGTTGATTCCTGCGCCACTCGTGATCGCTGGTGCTCCCGCGGTGCTGCGAGACCCTGCGGCACAAGGCCGGCCTGGCCCGCACGGCTCAAGCACCTGGCGATTCCACCCGGGAACAAATGGGAAAATATCTCTCACTCAGGGTCCGAAGCGTTGCGATCGGTGGAAGACGGTGGTTGACTGCTCCACCGTGTCAGAACGCACCATAGTTGATAGGTCGGGAACTTCGTGAAACAGCACCCAGTGCCCACACCGCGTTCGGTTAATCACCGTCGAGCGACGTGGCGGCAGCGGGTGGCCCGCTGGTTGGACCCGACGGTCGCGCAATGGGCGGTCGCCAGGGAGGAGGTACCGGCGCCACCGCCCCCGCCGCCTCCGGGGCGCGAGAGCCCGTGGCCGGCCATCTGCGAGCAGTTCGCGCTGCGCATCCTGGCCTCCGCGTACCAGATGGGCAGCCACCTTGAGGCCGTCGAGGCCGACGAGCAGGATCCGGAGCGGCTCGAGCGGCTCTATCGCATCGATCACGCGAACACCCGCATCCGCCGCCATGCCGAGAACCTGCAGGTCCTGTTGGGCCGGCGGGTCGAGGACGCCGACCGGCAGACGGTCGCGTTGGTGGACGTGATCCGGGCCGCTACCTCGGCCACGGAGTACTTCCCGCGCGTTCGCCTCGGACATGTGGTGGACCTGGGAATCGTGGAGTTCGCGGCCGACGATGTGATCCGGGTGCTGACCGAGCTGCTGGACAACGCCACCCGCTTCTCACCACCCACCTCGACGGTGATCGTCTCCGCGTTCATCACCGAGGACGGCAGCGTCCTGCTTCGTGTCGAGGATGCCGGCGTCGGCATCAAGCCGGACCAGCTCCTGGCGCTGAACGCCATGCTGGCCGGCACCGCATCCCCACAGGCCGCGGGCAACCCCGCAGCGCACCTGGGTCTCGTCGTCGTCTCGCACCTAGCGCGCGCCCACCAGTTGCGGGTCACCCTCACCAACCGGCCCTCGGGGGGCACCACCGCGACCGTGCTCGTCCCCGCGCCACTGCTGTGCGAGATGGCGCCCGTAGTCCAGCCGGGACCCGCCGCGCCCCCCGGAACGCAGCGTCCGGCGCGGGTCGCCAACCGGCCTCCCATCCCGTCCGGACCCGGTGGCGGAAGTGCGAACGCGCCCGTGCCCCGCGGAAGCGCGCCGGCCGCAACGTCGCGCCTGACGCTCGTCCACGGCCAGCAGACCGGTGAGGGCTACCGGGCCGAGGCGCGGCCTCCGGCTGCCGGCACCGGCAGCCTCCCTCGCCGCGTTCCGGAGAGCGTACGCGCGGACGGCCGCCCGGGTGGCGGGAACCGGCCGCAACAGCCGCCATCAGCACCGCAGCATCCGTCCTCCTCCGACCGCGACGCATGGCCGGATGAGACAGCGGCCTTCGAGGCCGGCATCGCCGCGGCACACGCACCATCGACCGGGCAACCCGAAGGACAACTGCCATGACTCACCCGAACAGCGGTAACGGCGGACTCGCAGCGGCAGCCGCGGGGCATCAGGACTTCGCCTGGCTGGTGCGCCAGTTCGCCGACGACGTGCCCGGCATCACCCACGCGCTGCTCGTGTCGCTCGACGGCCTGCAGCTCGCCGCCTCCCGCGGGGTTTCCCGCGACCTGGGCGACCAGCTCGCCGCGCTGACCGCGGGACTGCTCAGCATGGCCGACCGCAGCGCGGACCTGCTTGACCTTGGCGCGTCGGAGTATCTGACGGTTCGGCTGCCCCGCGGACATCTGATGTTCATGCGAGTCGGCGAATCAGCGGGGCTGACCGTGGTCGCCGCCGCCGGCTGTGACCTGCGGGTCGTCTCGTACCAGATGGCGCAGTTCGTCGGCGCCGTCGGGCACGTGCTCACTCCCGAGGTCCGCCACGAGCTGCACCGCCTCACCACCAGCCAGCCGCCCCGCTGAGTGACCAAAGCCAAGGGAGCCAACGTGCCCACCACGTACTGGAAGGTGCGGCCCTACGTCCTGACCGGCGGCCGCACACGTACCCGGCAGCATCTGCTGGTGCACACCCTGGTGTCCGTGCCGTACTACGACGCCGTCTTCGCCTCGGGTCTGCTGCCCGAGGCGCGCTCACTGTACGAGCAGGCCAGGCAGACCAGGTCCGTTGCCGAACTGTCGGCGGTATGCGGCATGTCGCTCGGCGTGACCCGAGTGGTGGTGGACGACCTCGCCGCCACCGACCGACTGCAGATCCACCTCGGCCACTACACCTCCCCGTTCGACCTTCACCTCCTGGAGAGACTGCGCGATGGCCTCCGCCAGCTTGCCTGACAGCCCTCTGCTGACCTCGGCGAAGATCGTCATCGCCGGCGGGTTCGGCGTCGGCAAGACCACCTGCGTCCAGTCCATCTCGGAGATTCCCCCGATCAACACCGAGGCGTGGATGACGGCCGCGAGCGAAACCGTGGACCGGCTGGACCCCGGAATCGACAAGACGACCACCACCGTTGCGATGGACTTCGGACGGCGGACGATCGGCTCGGACCTTGTGCTGTACCTGTTCGGCACACCCGGTCAGCCCCGATTCTGGCCGATGTGGGACGACCTGTGCCGGGGCGCGGTCGGGGCGCTGGTCCTGGCCGACACCCGGAACCTGGAGGCGTCGTTCCCCGCGATCAACTACTTCGAGCAGGACAGCGACGTGCCCTTCGTGGCCTGCGTCAACCTCTTCGACGGCGTGCTGACCCACCCCCTGGAGGACGTCCGCTCCGCCCTCACGCTCTCCGCCGAGGTCCCGCTGATCACCTGCGACGCCCGCGACCCCTCGTCGGTCGCCCGCGCACTGCTGGCCGTCGTCGAACACACCATGACACGCACCGCCGGCTCGGTCCCGGGCGCGCTCGCGGCCCGGTAGCACAACCATGGAGGCACCAATGCGCAGAATTCTGATCGTGGGGGCCGGACAGTCCGGGCTGCAACTCGGGCTGAGCCTTCTCGCCGAAGGGTACGACGTGACCATCATGTCGGCCCGCACACCTGACGAGATCCGCCGCGGCTGGGTGATGAGCACCCAGGCCATGTTCGCCGCGGCCCTGAACACCGAGCGCCAGTACGGGCTGGATCTCTGGCAGGAGCAGGCACCGGCCATCGAGGGGCTGCACGTGTCCCTGTCCGCCCCGCCCGGCGAGCGCGCCCTGCGCATCCCCTGCCCCTTGGACGGCTACGCCCAAAGCACCGACCAGCGCCTGAAGATGGCCACCTGGCTGGAGTTGTTCGAGCAGCGCGGCGGCACCGTGCACTACCAGGGGGTGACGACCGCGGACCTGGACGGGCTGACCAGGCTCGGCCGCTACGACCTGACCATCGTCGCCGCCGGTAAGGGAGACCTGGTCGGCGTCTTCGACCGGGACCCCCAGCGATCGGTGTACACGGCGCCGCAGCGAGGACTCGCCGTCGCGTACGTGCACGGCATGGCACCAGACCCGCTGTGGCCCGTCCCGCACGTCAGCTTCAACGCGGTGCCAGGGCTCGGGGAACTGTTCGTCATCCCCGCGCTGACCCTGTCCGGACCATGCGAGATCCTCTTCTGGGAAGCGGTGCCCGACGGCCCGCTCGACCTGTGGAAAGAGCGGCGAGACCCGGCCGAGCACCTCAAACTGACCCTCGAGCTGACCCGGCAGTACACGCCATGGATCTACGACCGATGCGCCGACGTGGAGCTGACCGACGGCCGGGCCACCCTGTCCGGCCGGTACACCCCAACGGTGCGCCACCCCGTCGCGGAACTGCCCTCGGGCGGCCACGTTCTGGGCATGGCCGACGTGGTGGTCGCCAACGACCCCATCACCGGCCAGGGCAGCAACACCGCCGCCAAGTGCGCCTACTCCTACCTTGGATCCATCCTCGAGCGGGGCGACCAGCCGTTCGACCGGGAGTGGATGAGCCAGACGTTCGAACGGTTCTGGGAGGGGGCAGGACGAGCGGTTACCGACTGGACCAACGCCATGCTCCAGCCGCTGCCCCCGCACGTACAGCAGATCCTGGGCGCCGCATCCATGAACCCGACTATCGCCCGTCGGTTTGCCAACGGATTCTCCGACCCCAACGACTTCCAAGACTGGTTCATGACACCTGACGCCGCCGACGCATACCTGGCCTCACTCGCCGGCAGTTGATCCGCCGCATCGCCTAGCCCGGGGTACTGCTCAATATCACCGATAGGGATGTCAGGAGCGAGGGCCGGATCGCCCTGCGAACCGGCCCACGCCCTTGCCCGCAACTCGGTCACATCAGACCGTTGGTGTCGATCAAAAGCCCGTCGCCGCCGGTGCAGCCGGTCGAGCTCGGCCGCGAAGAAAGCCGACGCGGCCTTCAAGATCTCATTCGCCCGACGCAGCTCGGCGTTCTCCCGCCGCAGCCGCTTCAGCTCCGCAGACTCCTCCGACGTGACCCCGGGCCGCTGCCCGTCATCGACCTGCGCCTGACGCACCCACTTGCGCAACGTCTCCGCCGTGCCGATCCCCAGCCGGGCCGCCACCGCCGTGATGGCAGCCCAGTCCGACTCGTAGTTCGGCCGCACCTCCGCGACCATCCGCACCGCGCGCTCACGCAGCTCCTGCGGATACGGCTTCGTTCCTGCCATCTCTCGATCCTTCCCAAGCGGGGAAGTCTCTACAAGATCCGGGGCGGTTCAGTACACGGAGGAGTTCCGGCGGGACGTGGTCGATCTGGTCTGCTCGTCGCGGCGGCCGATTAATCAGGTGGCGCGTGAGTTGGGGATGAGTCACGAGACGCTGCGGAACTGGGTCCGCGCCGCCGAAGGCCAGGCCAGGGCCGCTACGACCTCCTCGGGTGGGGGCGGGTTGTCGGTGGCGGACAAGGACGCCGAGATCGCCCGGCTGCGGCGTGAGGTCGCGGAGTCGCGGCAGGAAAAGGAGATCCTGCGCAAGGCAGCCGCCTATTTCGTGAAGGAGATGGATCGGTGACCAGCCGCTTCCGGTTCATCTCCACCCACCGCGCCACCTTCGGCGTCAAGCGGCTGTGCCGGGTCCTGGCCGTGTCCCGCTCCGGGTTCTACCGCTGGGCCGCCGGCGAGCCGGCCCGTCAGGCTCGCGCCGCCGACGAGGATGCCCTCGCCGAGCAGATCAAGGTCATCTACGCCGACTCCGGTGGCGCCTACGGTTCGCCACGGGTGACCGCCGAGCCGCGCTGCCAGGGTGTGCGGGTCAACCGCAAGCGGGTCGAGCGGATCATGCGCCAACGCGACGTCGTGGGCCGGCACCTGCGCCGCCGCAAACGCACCACCATCCCGAATCCGGCCGTTCCGCCGTCGCCGGACCTGATCGGCAGGGACTTCACCGCCACCGCACCGGATCAGCGGCGCCCGATACAGCAGCGGCGGCTTCGCCGACGCCTGCCGCCGCCACGGCATCCGCCGCTCGATGGAGCGGATCGGATCGTCGTACGACAACGCCCTGGCCGAGGCGTTCTTCGCCACCCTCAAGCGTGAACTCGACGTCGACCACCGCCGCTGGGCCACCGAGGCCGACGCCCGCCGCGACGTGTTCCGCTGGATCGCCTTTACAACCACCGACGCCGCCAATCCGCGCTGGGCTACCTCAGCCCCGCCGACTACGAACAGACCCTCGAACCGAACATGCTGCAGCAGATCGCGGCATAACCCGGTGTCCACATCCTGGGGGAACCTCAGCACAGCTCTGCCATCCACACAACGTGAACGTCGACACGCCGCCCGGCCGACAAGCCGAACAGCGTGTCAACCAACACCGTGAACGGTTGTGGTCAGGGCACTAGATCACACGACGCCGTACCCGCCACACCACCACACCGATCAGGATCGTCGCGACGGCGATGAACAGGGCCGCCTCGATGAGCTGGAACGTCCAGAACCGGTCGGCCGGGTGGTAGACCCCGAACTGCTGGATGCCCCGCGCGTGCAGGAACTGGTTGAGGTTGGTGCCGGCCCGGTTGGCAGCTTCCTCCAGCTCGTAGTACTCGGTCCAGCTCAGCCTGCGCCCGGTGGCGTCTGCGTAGCCGTGTTCGATCATCCAGTCAGCGAAGCTGGGCACGGGCCGGTGCCCCGCCTGGTCCTTCGAGCCGCCGACGGGGACCGGCTCCATGGTGGTGAGCGGTGTGGCGTACGCGGGACGGGCCAACAGCGCCACCGACATCCGGGCGGCGAGGAACGCCCCGAACGCGACGCCGAACGCGGGCAGGCTGCGCCGCAGGATCGCCCCCGCGGCGGTGGCGACGCCGAACGCGAACAGCGCGTACGCCACCGGAACAAGTCCCTCCAGGTCGAAGGCGTCGTACTGGAACCGCCCTTCCCACGCGTCGAATGGCTGACGGAACCAGGTGAGCACCGCGGTGAACATCCCGGTGAGCGTGACGGTGACGCCGGCCAGTGCCGCGAGCTTGGCCGCCAGCCAGCGCATCCGCGGCACGGCCTGCGTCCAGGCGAGCTGCCAGGTGCCGTCCTCCAGTTCGCGCGCGAGCAGCGGCGCACCGAGGAACGCACCGATGACGACGGGGACCAGATAGAAGCCCGCCAGGAGGTTCTCGACGTACCCGTACTCCTCGTCGAGCCGGCGGAAGGAGGCCGCGCAGGCCTCGTTGATACCGGCCTCTCCCGCACACCGGGCGGGACCGCCGGGGAACAGGTCGTGGGCCTGCGTCCCGAGCACGAGTAGGGCAATGCCGAACATGCCGACAAGCAGACCCAGGACGCAGACCTCGGTCCGGTGCTGGCGCCAGATCAACCACGTCATGCCGCCACCCCCGACGTGACCGCGGCGCTCGGCTCGGACGGCCGGCGCAGGTACGCCAGCACCAGGTCCTCCAGCGCGACCGGCTGGGCCTGCCACCCAGGCGCGGCCGGGATCGCGCCGTCGCGTACCAGCAGGGTCGTGTGCCGGTCGCTGTGGACGGCCTCAACGACGGCGCCGGCCCGGTCGAGGTCGGTGGCCGTGCGCGGGCCGACGAGCAGCCGGTGCTCGGCGAGGAGGGTGTCGATGTCACCGGTGAGCGTGACCCGGCCGTGGTTAAGCACGACCAGGTGGTCGCAGACGCGCTCCAACTCGTGCACGACGTGGGAGGAGAACAGGACGGTCACCCCGCCTTCGGCCACCGCGCCCATGAGGACCTGCAGGAACTCGTGCCGGGCCAGCGGGTCGAGGCTGGCCACCGGCTCGTCGAGGACAAGCAGGTCCGGCCGCTTCGCCAGGGCCAGAGCCAACGCGACCTGGGCCTGCTGCCCGCCGGAGAGCGTACCGGCCCTGCGGTCGAGCGGGATGCCCAGCTTCGCCAGCCGGCGCTCGGCCAGCCCCTGGTCGAACCGCAGGTTGCAGGCCCGGCCGAAGCGGAGCATCTCGGCGACGGTGAAGCGCTTGTACAGCGGGTGGTCCTGGGCCAGGAACCCGACCCGGGACAGAGTTTGCGGGGTGCTGGCGGTGACGTCGTGGCCGAGGACCTCCACCGTGCCGGTGCTCGGTGCCAGCAACCCGACGGCCAGGCGCAGCAGCGTGGTCTTGCCCGCGCCGTTCGGCCCGACCAGGGCGATCACGCCGCCCGCCGGCAGGGCCAGGGTGCAGTCGCGCAGCGCCCAGCCCCTCCGGTACCGCTTGCCCACTCCGTCGGTGCGCAGCGCGAACTCGGTCGCTGTCACGCCACTTCCTCATTCCTCGTCTGCTGGTGGACGGAAGTAAAAAGCGCGTTGACCGCCTGCTCGTCGAGGCCGGCCGCGTAGGCGCGGCGCAGCCAGGTCGCCAGGCCGCGGCGCAGCGACGTGTACGTCGATGCCGACATCGCGGCCGACTGCTGTTCATTGACGAACGTGCCCTGGCCGGGCCGGCCGGTGACCAGGTTCTCCTGCTCCATCTGCCGATACGCCTTGGCGACGGTGTTCGGATTGATCGCCAGGTCCTCGACCACCTCGCGGATGAGCGGGAGGCGGTCACCGGGCTGGAGAAAGCCCAGCAGCACCGCCTGGCGGACCTGCTGGACGAGTTGCAGGTACGGCGGCACGCCGGAGTGGGTGTCGAGCCGGAAGACGAACACGGTAGCCCCTTACTGCTTTGCTAGTACCATAGTAAAGCAGTAAGTTGGCGGTCAAGAGAGCCGACGCGCCCGCAGAGCGGGCGTCAGGGGCCGCACCTGCAAGACCGACACCGTCAGGCGACCGCTCGTGCCGAGGTGGGTGCGTCACTACTGTGACCCGCCAGGCCGAGTGCTGGTGTTCCCTGAGGAACTCGCATTCTTTGCCACCAAGTGCGCGAGTACGGTCCGAAGCCGCGAACTCGGTAGTCGTGGTCAGAGCCTCCCCGGCAACCCTTTTCCGAGGAGGCTCTGACCACTGCTGGCGGACCGGTTCGGCTATCTCACAGGCGCGGGTCCTCCTGGACCTTCAGGGCGTTGAGGATCGGCTCGCGCTCACCGATCTCGCTGCGGAGCTCGACCTTCAGGTCGCCCCCGGTGTGCTTGACGGTGACCGTGTTCACGTCCGCGGTCAACGCGCCCGCCTTCGCCTGTACGTCGTGGTCGTGGAGCACGGCCTTGCCGTCGACCAGGACATCGAAGGTACGCATGCCGGCCTTGACCTTCTCGATCTCCGCGAAGCCGAGGCCGATCTGGTACGTGCCGGCGGGCGCGTTCTCGAACACGTAGGCGAACGTCTTCCCGGTCCGCTGGGCGCGGAACAACGCGTCATCCTCGGTGCCGGCGATGTCCGCCTTGGTGGCGCGCACGACGCCTCCGACGTACCCCCACGCTCCCGAGCCCAGCCCCTGGTCGGGCGACCAGACGAAGCCGTCGGCACCGACGTGCCCGGACCCGCCGACGTCGACGCCCTGCCAGTAGGCCGAGGTCGCCAGGCGGACCGGCTTGAGCTGGGCCTCGCTCTTGCCGGCGTTCGACGCCACGAGCACGTCCCCGACGGCCACGCCGGCCTCGACGTCGGCGTTGTCGGCCGTCGCCGTGACCGTGGTGGACTCCCCGGCCGCGAGCGTGACCGTGCCGGTTGCGGCCGCGCCCGTGAGGGTCAGCCACGGAAGGTCGGCGGCCTCGTGCCCGCCGTCGCTGGTGCGTTTCTGCTCGCTGAGCCGCACCTCGAGCGGGGCGGAGCCGGTGTTGGTCACGGTCATGTCGGCCGTCGCCTTCTGGTCCTTGTCGAGGAGCCAGTCGAAGTCACCTCCGGTGAGGGTGGCGACGCCCGTGGTCAACGCCGTGTCGACGACCTCGGCCTGATCCTTCTTGGCGATGGTCACGGGGCGGCTGGCGGTGACGTAGTTCGGCGCCTCGACCTGCACGGTGTTCTCGCCGACCAGCGCCTGAGCCTTCCACCGGCCCTTGGCGTCGGCCGTGATGACCCGCTCACCGTTCGGCCCCTTGAGCGTGACGATCGCGCCCTCGACCGGCTTGCCGTCGTTCTTGTCGGTGACCGTGCCCTCGATCGTGCCCGCGGCCGGGAGGGTGTACTCCAGCCCCAGGCCGGCCTTCAGGACGGGCTGGTTGAAGGAGTGCTGGCTCGCGGGGTTGCGCGTCAGGCTCTCCACGCCGACCGTCGCCGACGACCCCCGGGTGAGGGGGTTGTCGCCGCCGACGCCGTCGCCGTACCCGATCTGGATACGTCCGTCGGCGATCAGGGTGACCGAGAAGCTCACGCGAGCCGTCCGGTCGTTGTAGAAGGCGGCGTTGCGCCACTCGATGACCTCAGCGGCCAGGCCGTCCACCTCGGTGGTGCCGAAGTAGATGCCCGCCTCGTCGTCGACGACCAGGTCGTCCCAGAGCGGGTAGATCGCGTCGAACGCGTAGGGCGACGGCAGCTCCGTGTTGTTCCCCACGGCGCTGGCCTGGTCGAAGATCAGCTGGCCGTTCGTCGTCACGCACACGCCGTCCCAGGCCGTGTCATAGAACGGGAACAGGAAGCTGGAGTCGAACCACAGCACGCCGCAGACGTCATCGCCGTGCCACCCGGACTCCGCCGTACCCTGGCGGTAGAGCCCGTCGGTCACCTTCATCGAGTACGAGCGACCGGCGGGGGCCACCGGCACGGGGCCCGGCTCCGGCTGCTCGGGCTGGGGCTCCGGCTCCGCCGTGTCCGCGCGCGGGTCGAGCGTCACCCGCAGCGCGGCAATGGTCGGGGCCTTCAGGCCCTTCGAGCCCCGCAGCTCCACGGTCAGCGGACCGCCCTCGTGCTTCACGACGGCGGTGCGCCAGTCGGCGGCGTTCGGCCCCACGGCCGCGGCCGCGTCGTACGCGTACTCCGTCAGCGTTCCGTCCACGAGGACGTCGAACACCCGCTTCCCCTTGGCCACCTCTTCGATCTCGGCGAACCCGAGATCGATCGCGTAGGTGCCCTTCGGCGCGTCGGGGAACGTGTAGACCAGGTCCTTGCCCGGCGTGGTGCGCTGGGACTGGAACAGGGCGTCGTCCTCGGTGCCCTCGATCGCGGAGCCCGTGTTGGTCGTCTTGTCCTTCCCGGCGTAGCCCCACACCCCGTCACCGGCCGCCTGGTCGGCGGACCAGGTGAAGCCGGAGCCGTCGGTGAACGAGGTTCCGCCGGCGTTGACGCCGACCTGGTACTTCGTGGTCGTGAGCGTCACCGGGACGTAGGTCTTGGACTGGCGTCCGGAGTCGGACCGCACCACGATGTTCGCGCCGAGGACTCCTGGCTTGGCGTCCTTCGAGGAGAGCGAGACCTTGACGGTCGCCGACTGACCCGGGGCGAGGGTGCCGCGGGTCGAGGAGAGCGACAGCCACGGCAGGTCGGTGAGCAGATCGTCCTCGACGTCGACCAGCACGACGTCATCGGCGACCTGGTCCGCCGCCCACAGCGCCCCGGTCGAGTCGGTTTCGAGGCCGCCGCCCTGGGTCGCCTTCTGGCCCGGGAACCACCACGCGTTGACCAGCGAGCAGTCGACGGGGTCGACCTGCAGCAGGCGGGTGGGCCGGTTCGAGGTGAGGTCGGTGTACCAGATGGTGTCGGACGCCTGGTTGTAGGCCAGGCCCATCACCTCGGGCAGCGGCGGCGCGCAGAACGACAGCAGCGCACCGGCGTTCTCGTGCGACGTCCCGGCGACGGTTCCGATCATGCCGTTCCTCCGGCCGCCGACGTAGAACACGTCCTCCGCCGGGTTGTAGGCGAGTCCGGTCAGCTGCAGCGTGGACCAGTCACCCTTGATCTGCCGGGTCTCCTTCCCGGTCTCTCGGTCGAAGCAGTGGATGTAGCTGGCGGGGCTGTCCTCCATCTGGCACATGTCACCGGTCCTGGTGTCGAGCGCCATGTCGAACGCCCGGTACGCGGGGTTCCACGAGGCGTCGAAGACCTTCCCGGTCCGCTTGCCCGTCACCGTGTAGGCGGTGTTGGTCCGCGCGTTGTAGTCGTGGACCCAGACGTCGCCGTCGTACCCGATGCCGGTGGGCTCCTTCTCCGCGATCGTGCCCGGGATGGGGATCCGGGTGATGACATCCCCGCCGGAGGTCGGGCCGACCTTGGCGGCCGCCTGTGCTTCCGCCTTGGTCGCCGTCGCAGCCTTGCCGTCGGCGTTCGACGGCTTCATGCCGCTGGCACCGGCCTTCCACGCGGTGAGGTCGATCGTGCTGTCCGCACCCTTCCCGGTACGCGTCGTGGCGCTGGCGGCGTCGAGCTCGGGATGGCGCGCGGCCTCGCCCAGGTTGTACGTCAGCGGTGCCGAGCCGGTGTTGGTCAGCGTGAGCGTGCCGACGCCCTTCTGGTCGGTGCCCAGCACCGCGTCGAGGCCGTCGGCCTTCAGGCCGGCGACACCCGTGGCCAGCCGTGCGTCGATCTTGGCCTTGGCGTAGAGCTTGTCGAGGGAGAAGGGGTACGCCGCGGTCGTGTAGTTCGGCGCCTCGACGGTCATCGTGTAGTCGCCGACCGGAAGCTGGCGATGCACGATGCCCGTCCCGTTGGTCGTGACGCTCTCGACGAGGCCGTCCTTGTCGGTGAACGACACCTTGGCCCCGGACACCGGCAGCCCGTCGTTCTGGTCGACGACGGTCGCGTCGAGGTAGCCCCACTCGGGAAGGTCGTAGGTGACGATCATCCCGTCGCGCAGCACCGGGGCGTTGTCGGAGAACCGGATGCCGTCGACGCCGGCCCAGCCCTGGATGCCGGTGATGGTGCGGGCGCCGCCGGTCACCGGGTCGTCGGTGCCGATGCCGTCGCCGTACCCGAAGATCACGGTGCCGGAGCGGGTGAGCGTGGCCGAGAAGCTGACCGGCTCCGTGTACTCCGACCGGATCGGGTAGGCCCAGATCTTGGCGTTGCGGTACTCGACGACGAACGCGTCCTCGCCGTCGACCTTGGTGGCCGCCGTGAAGACGCCCCCGCCGGGGGCGAACTCGACGGGAGTCTCGACGTAGAACGGGAAGGCGCCGGCACCGCCGGTGCCGGGACCGGTGGAGCCGTCCGGGGCGATCACGCCCCGCAGGCCGATGCCGAGGGTGTCGTGGCTCCCGTTGTAGAGCGCCACCGGGAACGGCAGCTTCACCGTGGCCCACACGCCGCTGGTGAACGCGACCGGGTCGGTGCCGCGCAGGTACTCGCCCTCGGAGACGGCACAGGTGTAGCCGCCCTTGTCGACGACGAGCCCGACCGGGATCTCGGGCGACTCGTTCTGCGCGCCGACGGTCAGCCGGACCGTCGTGGGCGAGAAGCAGGCGTTGGGCTTGACGGTCAGCGTGTACCCGCCCTCGGGGACAGCGCTGATCGTGAACGCGCCGTTGGCATCGGTGCGTACCGGCTTCAGCGGCGTGTCCCTGACGGAGACGTCCGCGTTCGGGACGGGTCGCTTCTTGTCGTCGACGACCCTGCCGCTGATGTCGTGCCTCGCGGCGGCCGTGAGCGGCAGCCTGACGGAGGTGTCCTGGCCGAGGGAGATCGTGACGTTGGCGGTCGCGGTCAGGTAGCCGAAGACCTTGGTGCTGAGCTGGTAGTCGCCGACCGGGAGGTTCGTGGTGAACCGGCCGTCCTTGTCGGTTCCGATCGACCGGCTGAACGGACCGCTGATCGTCACCTCGGCGGCGGGGACCGGGGCGCCGTCAGCGGTGACGACACCGGTGAGGGTGCCACCCTGCTTGGGCGCGAGTTCGAGCAGGCGGACGAGGTCGAGCCTGCCTTCGCCGTACTTGTTGTTGACCTCGGCGGTGCCGCCGCACTCGGTGTCGTCGACGTCGACGGCCGACTCGGCGAGCAGGCGGCGGGTCTGCTCGATCCGCCCGATGAGGGTCGGGTCGTAGCTCCACAGCGCCGCGACGGCGCCGGCGACGTGGGGCGCCGCCATCGAGGTGCCGGACATCTCGGTGTAGCTGTTGTTCGGGTAGGACGACCGGACGGCGACGCCCGGAGCGGAGATCTCGGGCTTGATCCGGCCACCTTCACCCTCGCCCTTGCGGGAGAACGACGCGAGCGTGCCGTCCGACGCGTGGGCGCCGACGGAGTAGGCACTCTCGGCGGAGCCCGGCGAGGAAACGGTGTCGCATGCCGCGTACGGCGCGGTGTTGCCCGATGACCAGACGCTGAAGATGCCCGCGGCGCTCCAGGCCTCGTCGATGGCCCGGAAGAAGTCGTCGAAGTTGTGCTCGACGGTCTGGCCCCACGAGTTGTTGATGACATGGGGGCGCTTGGCCGGGTCAGGGTTGTTTCCCTGGACGTCGGTCGGGGCGAGCAGCCACCAGCCCGACCGGAGCAGCGACTCGACGCCGGTGTTGTCGCAGCAGCCGTTCGTCGCGATCCACTGCGCGTCCGGGGCGACGCCGACGTGGTTGGTGCCGTCGTCGCCGACCATGGTGCCCATGGTGTGCGTGCCGTGTCCGTTGTCGTCGCACGGCGCGCCCGTGCACGTGCCCCGGGTGGCCATCCAGTTGTAGTTGTGGTCGACGGTGCCGTCGGGCTTCGCACCGCGGTACTGGTGCATCAGGGCGGGGTGGTCCAACTGGACGCCCGAGTCGAGGTTGGACACGGTGATGCCCGCACCGGTGGCGCCCATGGCCCACGCCTCGGGGGCGTGGATGGCGTCCAGACCCCACGTGACGGTGCCTTCCTCGGCCGCGGCCTTCGGGGCGGCGGGGCGGGCAGCCTGGTCGGCGGGGATCTTCTCGTCCACGGGATCGACCAGCGCGACCTGTGGCGTCGCGTGGATCTCGGCGACCTGCACCTTCGAGGCCACGTCGAGGGCGAGCTTCTCGGTGCCCCCCTTGACGAGCACGGTGTTGGCGATCGGGTACGAGGTGTATTTGACGCCTGCCCGGTCGAGTTCGGTGGAGACCGATGCCAGGGAGGTCTTAGCCGCCGCGGTCAGCGCGTCGTAGACGAACTGACCGCGAGCGGTCCAGTCGGCGATCTTCTTGGCCGGCCCGAGGTCGGCTTTGGTGTCGAACGTGATCCAGAAGTCGGAAGCCGGCTGCGCGCGGAAGCGGTCCTTCAGGCTCGACTCGATCTTCTTGGCGGCCGCGCCGGGATCCGGCTCAGCGGCGGACGCCGGTAATGGCTGAATGATGCTCAGGCCGACCGCTGCGGCCAGCGAAGCCGCGAGGGCTTTGAGTCTCATGAAAAGTCCTTCTGCCTACAGGGGCTGGTAGGGGTCGTGGCTCTCGTGGTCGTCGACGCCATCGGCGTCGCGGGCGTCGGAGACGTCGCCTGCGCTGACGCGCGGCTCGCGCGACAGCTCGAGAGGTGGCTGTTGCTCGATGGCAGAGTCGTCACGCGCGACAGGTCGCTCAGCCATGCATCGGCCCAAGGCTATGGATCATGGAGTCATGCTCGGGCGCGACGAGCGTTCTTCGCTATCCAGCGGATACGTCAATATTCACGACGCGCCGTCGAGGGAGTCCTCTTCTGCGAACACTCCGGCCTCCACCGCCTTGACCGCGAGCGCGGTCCGGGAGGTCACCTTCAGCTTGCGCATCGCCGCACGTAGCTGTTGATCCACCGTGGCCGGCGACTTGGCCAGGATCCGGCTGATCTCCCGGTTCGTCTTGCCGGCGACAACCAGTTGGACCACGTCGAGCTCGCGAGGTGAGAGCTGGTCGCCGTACCCTCGTCGGCCGCCGCGCCACAGCCGCGGAACCTCGGCGCCGTGTTCGCGAAGCCGCTGTGCGACACGGTCCGCGTCGCCGCGGGCTCCGAGCCGGAACAGTTGCTCGTACTGTGCGGCCAGCAGCTCCCGGCCCGGTTCGAACTGGCCGTGCGCGAGGATCGCCTCGGCTTGACGCTCGCGGGCGAGCATGGCGTCGTACGGGCGCGGCAACGCGCTCCAGGCGCGCGCTGCCCGATCGTATGCCGTCGCCGCGCGGGCGTGGTCCCCGGCTGCGGCGAGCAGCAGGGCGCGGCATACGGTGAGCGCGGCGCGAGGCGCAGGCGCCGTCCGGCCACGCAGTCCTCTGGCGAACTGGTCGCCCAGGCGTGTCGCAGCCTTCAGGTCGCCCGCGGCAAGGTGCGCCTCGACCCGGGCGGGGACGAGGTCCGTCGCCCAGACCCAGATGCCTTTCCTCCGGACGGTTTCCATCGGCTCGTTCGTGACCTGCAGCGCCCGGCCGCTGTTTCCGTCCGCCAGCCACAGTCTGGCCAGCGCGGCGGCGGCCTCCATCGTGTCGTCGGCTGCGCCGAGACGGGCGGACTCCTCGAGGACCAGCCGGAACTGCTCCTCCGCGGCGCGCCGCCGCCCGGCAGCGGCTGCCAGCCGGGCCGCGAGGCGAACGCTGCCGAGGTAGTGCGCCGGCCGGTCGCGGTCGGCATCGGCGAGTGCGGCGCTCCGCTCCGCGAGACCCTCCCACCGACCGGTGAGCCACGCCAGGTTGGCCTGTTCGAGTTGGACGTTGTATTGCAACCGGGACGCCTGCTCGGCCTCGGCAAGGCGCATGGCCACGGCGAGATGTTCCTCCGCGTCGGCGTACCGACCCCAGATCAGTGCGCCGGTGCCGACGTTCGCGTGGATGCGGGCCACGTCGAGACGCTCCGCCGAGGTCGCGCCGTCGATGGGCAGGCCGGCGACGACGTCCCAGGCCTCCTCTTCGCCGAGCATGAGCAACGCAGCGGCTCGGTTGCCGGCCAGGTTCAGCCGCTCTGCGGGAGAATCGAATTCGGCGGTGAGCTCGGCGGCGCGATCCAGCCAACGCCGGTGGGTCGACGCCGGCCACGGTCCCGCATAGGCCCATCCCAGGTAGGTCATTGCCCGAGCCGCCTCGACCGGGTCATGGTCGAGGTTGGCCACCGCCTGCTCGAGCTCGCTGAGTGCGGCCTGCGCCTCACCCCCGGTGATCAGGAGTCGACCCAGGGGGTTGCGGATCTCGGCCTGCTGGCGGGCGGAGAGACCGGGGGTCTCCAGCACCGAGCGCAAGGTACGGATCACGCGGTGGTGGACCTCGTCGACCGGTTCGCGACGGCCCAGTGCGGCTACTCCGGCGATGCGCGCGACTCGTGCCCGATCCGGCGGCGGCAGCTCGGACGACGACAACAGATCGACCAGCAGGTCGACCGCCTTGGTGTGGTCACCCGAGGCCATGGCCAGCTCGGCGCCCTGCTCGGCGTACCGCGCCCCAGGACTGGGTCTCGCCCGCCTCGCGGAAGTGGTGGGCGAGGCGTGCGACAGGCGGCGGATGGATGTTCTCCAAGGCCCGGCCGGCCAGCAGGTGGAAGTGTCTGCGGTCGGTCATCGGGATCGCTTCGTAGACAGCCGTGGCGGCCAGCACATGCCGGAATCGCCACTGGCCGTGGTCGTCTCCGTCCAGGACGCCGGCGTCGGCCGCCTCCGCGATAGCGTCTCGACACACATCGGGTGACAGACCGGCGGTCGCCGCGATCGTGGCCACCGATGACCGCTCAGCCAACGTCGCCGCGGCTCGCAACGCCTGCTGCGCCATCGGCGACAGACGGCCCACCCGCTCGCGGGTGGAGTCGCGCACCGTTGGCGGTACCTGTAGCTCGCGTAGCTTCAGCCGGACCCACTGCCCGTCGCGGAAGACGAGGTCGGCACGGTCGCACATGAGGCGAACCGACTCCTCCAGCGCCAGCGGAACGCCACCGGTCCGCTCGTGCATGAACGTCGTGAACTCCTGCGATATCGGGTTGCCGTCCAGCATCGAGGACACCAGCGCTGCCGTGTCGTTGGGTCGCATCGGTGCCAGGGCGATCCTCAGCTGGGTCACGCCAGCAGGCAGCCGGGACGTCAGCCGCAGCAACAGCGATCCGGCGTCCACCTCCTCCGGCCGGTAGGAGATCACGAGGCTTGGCCCGCCCGACTGCTGTCGGGAGGTGACGAACAGCAGGAACTCGAAGGTCACCTCGTCGGCCCAGTGAGCGTCCTCGAGCACGAGAACGTCGACACGCAGAGCCCGGAGCAGCTCGTCCAGGGAGCGGAACAGGCGATGCCGTGCCGCCTTCGCATCGTCCAAGGGCGGCAGTGCGGGCGGCAGGTCCGAGGACCATTCAGGGAACAGGGGCCGTAACGCACCCGCAAGCTCGGTGAGCCGCAATCGCGACCCCGGGCGGTCGATCCCACGGAACGCGTCGACGATCGGCCCCAACGTCAGCGACTCGCGAAGCGGTGGGCACACCGAGACCAAGGCATTGCGCTGGTCCGGCGCGGCCAACCACTCTCGCAGCAGTCGGCTCTTCCCGATCCCCGCCTCGCCCTCTACCAGCACGATCGCCGGTGGCCGGGCCAAGGCGCCCCGAAGCGCAGTCATCTCCCGATCACGACCCACGAAATGCGGCGTGGAAACCGTCGGTGAAGTCCCGTCGTCCTCGGGCGAGGGGTCGAGCATGCGTGATGATCTCGCTTTTCGATGCTCGGGCACAAGTACCATCTCGGCGACTCGCGTGCGGGATCCTCAGCCGGAGTACCGATAATGGTGACGGCGTCCTGCGCCCATGGCCGCTGGCTGGCCGAGCACGGCTTCGATCCGTCCTCGCCGGGCCGCGAGCCCAGCGTCCCGTGCCCGCTCTAGCCTAGGAGCGTGGGGTCGGGGTGGACCAAGTCATGACATTCCTCATTTCAAATGAACTCCCCGACGGCGGGCGGCTGAACCAGTAGCGCAAGGCGCCTCTTGGCGGCGGCCGCCCTGTTCACGAGTCCGATATCCACCCCTGTCGCACAGCCTGGACCCCGAGCTGGAACCGGGTCTGGACGCCGAGCAGCGCCTGCATGCTGCTGATCCGGCGCCGCACGGTGCGCTCGCTGACGCCGAGCTCGCGGCCGATTCGCGTAGTCGGTGAGACCGGCCGCGAGGAGCGCCAGCATCTTCACGTCCTCCTCGCGGCCAGGGGCTGCGTCGCCGTTGGCAGAGATGGGGATCGCCTTGTTCCAGAACGCGGCGAAGATGGCCTTCAGTACCTGGAGCAGCCGGGGGGCGTGGACCAGCAGCCGGTCCGGCACCGGACCGGCCGACCCGGGCAACGAAATGGTCGCGGTCGTCCCCGTGAGGAGCATCGAGAATGGCACGCCCGGGAGCACGCGTGCGTGCTCGCCCGCCTCGATGCACACGCGGGCAACATCGAGAGCCTCGGGATCGGACAGCACAGCGGCGTCGTAGATGACGTTGATGGTCACACCGCAGCGGAGCAGGTCGAGTACGCCGCGTGGGACGGTGAGCGGGCGACGACGGCTCTGATGGTTGAACGCGTCGATCGAGTCCGCGGCACGGACGATCCGTTCCCAGGCGGCTTCCGATGCCGCGCCCCTGACGATCTCGAACGCGGCAGCGTCCGCGTCCGCCGGACGCTGCCGCCATGCCCGCTCGAGGTCCGCGGCCGTCTCGTGGGTGCGAGCTACGTTTTTCAGCCCTGACCTGATCAGCGCGTTCATCGGTACGAACGGAGACACTGCCTCGACGCCCTCCGGCGTACGTCGGACCAGAGCCGCCTCTTCGAGGACCGCAAGGTCGGCGTCGTCCGCCGGGTCACCGGCCTGCCACGGCGTGGGGCCGGAGGCCACAAGGCGGGCGTAGCGCTCCACGGCAGATCCGGTGAGGATGATCGGGCCGTCGTCCGCTCGTCGCGATGACGCATCCACGTGCGCAGTCAAGCACAACCGGCCGTCGCGCCCGGCGGCGCCCTCGGCTCGTCCGGTTTCGGTCATGACCGGAGATGGACGTCGCGGGGCCACCTGACACCGGAGGGCGCCTGCGTCTCGCGGCGTCGCCGCGCTGACCGAAACTCGCGGCGGGGCGGTTCGCGGTCAGCCTCGCGGGCGTCGCCTACGCCACCACCGGGGTTACCGGTGCGACACGCCAACCGCACCCGGCACAGAGATCGCCAGCGACGTCGACGTATCAGTTCCACCGCCCGGCGGGGCGGTCGCCGTGCCCATGACGGCGTCGGCGCTCACCACCGCTACATCAAGGACTTCCGCTGCAGGTCGATGACGGCACCCCGCGCACTGGCGCTTCCCGGCTGCGCCTGTGCGGGCGCACCGAGTCCCACGCTGGCCACTGCACCGAGCAACGTCGTCACCGACGCCGCTGTGAATTTCCGTAGGACAGAACCCACCGCTACCCCCGTTCAATTGAGACGACCGGGCACAGTAGGCGTGAGCCCGTCAACGACTGAACGACGAAGAGCGCAATGCGTAACATTACGATTGCCTTGCGTGTCTTTGGATCGCGTCAGCGAGGGCGACGCCGGCCAGGACGAGGGTGGCGGCGAGCACGGCGGCCTGGGGTGGCGCGAAGACCAGCACCGGCGCCAGAGCGGGCAGCATGATCAGCCCGATCATGCGCGGCCGGGACACGCGGCCGAAGATGTCGTACTCGAGCCGGGCGCGTCCGGCAACGAACAACGCCGGCCCGCCGAGGATGAGAGCCAGCCAGGCGGGATCCAGGTGCCCGCCCGGGTGGTGGATGACCAGTTCGTGACGACCATCGCAGATAAGAATGGCAGCCGGAGCATTCTGCCCCGGCGAGCCTGGTTGATCGCCGATGCCATGCTTTGTATCGATATGTATCTTCCTATTGTTCTGAACCGCCTCGGAGTCGTGGAGGCGTCGGGCGGGTGCGCACCAGACACCTGACCAGTCCGCTGAGGTGTTCCCTACGAGTCGTCCGACCCTGACCACGTAGCTGACGCTGATCCACGAGGCCCGGTTGCTGCCTTCGAGTCCTTATGGACGAACGCGGATGACCGTCTTCCCCTTGACCCGCTCGGTCGGGTTGAGGGCGGCCACGGCGTCGTCGAGGGCCGCGACGGTGCCGATGTTCGTCCGCACGCGTCCATCCCGGACCCGCCGGGCGATCTCACCCAGCTGGGCGCGGTCGGACACGACAACGAAGTCGACCGCGATGCCGTCAGCGGGCCGCGCCTCCGGCGGCCCGGTGACGGTCACCAGCGTTCCTCCGGCTCGAACCAGACCCGCGGACCGCTTCTGGATGTCGCCGCCGATGACATCGAAGACCAGATCGACTCCGCCGACGTCTTCCAGCGTGTCGTTGTCGAGGTCGACGAACTCGTGCGCGCCGAAGTCGACTGCGGTCTGCCGGCCGCTGGCACGTCCGGTGCCGATGACGTAGGCGCCGGCCTGACGGGCGAGCTGGGCTGCCATCGAGCCGACTGCGCCGGCCGCGCCGTGCACCAGGACGCTCTGCCCCTCCAGGAGGTGGCCGTGATCGAACAGACCTTGCCAGGCGGTCAGGCCCGCCATCGCGACGCCTGCCCCCACCGTGAAGTCGACGTCGCCCGGCAGCGGTGCGAGGTTGCGTGCCTCGACGACTGTGTACTCCGCGAGGCTGCCGTCGCGTGTCCAGTCCGTGAGGCCGAACACTCGCTGTCCCACCGACAGGCCCGTTGTGCCATAGCTGAGCGCGGTGACCACACCGGCCACCTCGTGGCCGGGGATCGACGGCGTCCGGTCACGGCCGAGGCGATCGATCCAGGTCGAGGGCCACTCCAGCTCATTCCCGGTGAATCCCGACGCATGAACTTCAACGACGACATCGCCGTAGTTCGCGCCCTCAAGACTGGCGAGCCTCGCCGCGTCCGGTTCGGGCCGCTCCACCAGCGTCATCCCCGCCGTTCCCGCGGCCCGGTCCGTCACCACGATCGCTTTCATTCGAACACCTCTCTGTATCAGCTCTCGCCTCCCCCCGTTACGACGTAACGGAGCGTCTCCGCTGTCTCTGCGCCGTCATGAGCGACCGCCGCGAATGGCCTTGCCCTTGACTGGCCCGGTCGGGTTTGCGGCGGTAACGGCGTCGTCGAGGGTCGCGACGGTGCCGATGTTCATCCGCAGTCGCCCATCCCGGGCCTGCCGGACGACTCGAACGACGGACGACTACGTCATGTCCTTCTCGAACGCGGCGAGCTCCTCGTCGTGGTCGCCTTCCGCGGGTGCGTGCCGGGGGTAGGCGCCGACGCCGGGATGGACCTTGTCGATGAGATCGAGGTATTCCGGGTTGCGGGCAATGAACTTACCCACGACCGGGCAGATGACGGTGATCTTCTTCCCGCTCTCGCGGATCTCGTTCAGCACGCGCGCGATGAGTTCCGTGGCCACCCGATTGTGTCGGTAGGCGGGGTCGACCCAGGTCGTTAGCAGCACGACACGGCCGCCCACGAACCGGTACGGGAGCTCGGCGATCGCTTCGGCGCCGAGGGCGGCGATCCAGCGACCGCGCTCCGCGTCGTTGATGACATCGAGCTCCCAGCTGGATTCCACCTCGCTGAGACTTGTCTCGTTCAGAGCAGCGATCAGCGCCGCGTTGTTCTCTTCCCGGGTGGCCGCCTCGGCCTCGAGATTGATCGCCATTGTCACACCTTCTGGGGAAGCTGATAGGTCGGTTTAGGACAGATGGGTGCGACTCTGGGTGACTCCCGGGTGCTCGGGGTCGATGAGGTCGGCATACTCGGGGTTGTGCTCGATGAAGGTGCGCACGATCGGGCACATGGTGGTGATTGTCTTGCCTTGCAGGCGTACGTCGTCCAGGACGCGTCGGATCAGCTCGGTGGCGATGCCCCGTTTGCGGAATTCGGGGATCACCGAGGTGGCCAGCAGCACGAGCCGGTCGTTTCGGGCGACGTTGTAGGTCAGCCCGGCCACCTCTCGGTCCCCGACGATGGCGTTGTAGATGGCGAGTTTCTCGTCGTTGACGACCTGGAAGTCGAGCGCGGCGGCGTGGGGATCGTCGATTACCTCGTCGATGAGGACGGCCTGGTCCTGGCTGAGGGTGCCCTTCTCGTCGGGGTACTTGAATGCGTAGCGGGTCGGCTCGGTTGGGTCGGTCATGGGGATGCGCCCTCGTTGATGGTCATCAGATCAATTTCGGTTCGTGGCGGTAGCCGTACTCGCCCAGCCGCATGTCCTCGGCGGGAGGTGAAGGACCAGCCGTCGACGTACTTCTCGCTTCTGCGGGGGTCGTTCTCGTGCTTGGGTGTGCCGAGTGCTTACGAGCGAACGCGGATGATCGTCTTCCCCTTGATCCGCTCGGTCGGGTTGAGAGCGGCGACGGCGTCGTCGAGGGTCGCGACGTTGCCGATGATTGTCCGCAGTCGTCCGTCCCGCACCCGCCGGACGACCTCGCCCAGTTGGGCGCGATCGGGCACGACGACGAAATCGACCGCCAGGCCATCTGCGGGCCGCGCCTCCGGCGGCCCGGCGATGGTCACCAGCGTTCCTCCGGCTCGAATCAGGCTTGCGGACCGCTTCCCGATGTCGCCGCCAATGACGTCGAACACCAGATCGACCCCGCCGAGGTCTTCCAGAGCATCGTTCTCGAGGTCGACGAACTCCTGCGCGCCGAAGTCGAGCACCGTCTGACGGTCGGCAGTTCGTCCGCTGCCGATAACGTAGGCGCCGGCCTCGCGTGCGAGCTGCGTCACCATCGACCCGACTCCACCGGCCGCGCCGTGCACGAGGACGCTCTGCCCCGCCTGAAGGCGACCGTGCTCGAACAGTCCCTGCCACGCGGTCAGGCCCGAGATCGGCAGGCTCGCGCCCACCGTGAAGTCGACGTCGCCCGGCAGCGGCGCGAGGTTGCGCGCCTCGACAGCCACGTACTCCGCCAGGGTGCCGTCGCGAGTCCAGTCCGTGAGCCCGAACACCCGCTGTCCCACCGACAGTCCCGTCGTGCCATAGCCGAGAGCGCTGACCACTCCGGCCAGCTCGTGCCCGGGGATCGACGGCGTCCGGTCACGGCCGAGTCGATCAGTCCAGGTCGAGGGCCACGTCAGCTCACCTGGGGTGAATCCCGACGCATGAACCTGAACGACGACGTCGTTCAGCGCCGGTTCCGGCTCGGGCCGCTCCACCAGCGTCATCCCGGCCGTTCCCGCGGCCTCGTCCCTAACCAGAATCGCCTTCATCCGGCGCCTCCCTGTATCCAGTCCTCGTTTGCACGGTTACGAGGTGCAAGTCTCGTTTCACTAGCATTAGCGGCGTTTCCGCCGAATCGCGATTTGTGTTGGCAGAAGACGGCTCCCCGGGAGTGGTGCGACGTCCGTAGAACTCGGCGCCGGTGGGCAAGTTGGACAGTTCGTCGCTGGCAGACGCACCCAGTCGAGAGCCCCGAACCTAGTCGCAGTGGAACTGGTCGGTCAAGTCCACTCTTGAGGTCAAACGGATGGTACTGTGTCGGCAACTTACACCAGGCCACCCACCGCAGCGACGGCAACCGTCCGGCCGCTTGCTGACATCGCTTGCCGGACCTAATAGTCCATGGAAGGTGGGGGATGCGGGAATACAACCGGCCCGTAGGGTGTCTGTACGTATGTGCGTTCAGGTGCGTTTCGCCTGGTTCCCCAGCTTCACGCCGAAAGGCCGGGAAGGGAGAGCTGTGCTCGAGCAGACCCACTACCACAAGAACCCGGAGGCCGTTTCGCGGCTCGACCCGGAGCAGTACCGCGTGACCCAGCAGGACGGCACCGAGCGACCGTTCGCCAACGCCTACTGGGACAACCACGAGCCCGGCATCTACGTCGACGTCGTGTCCGGCGAGCCGCTGTTCGCATCGGTCGACAAGTACGACAGCAACTCGGGCTGGCCGAGCTTCACGAAGCCGATCGCCGAGACGAACGTCATCGAGCGTGAGGACTCCAGCCACGGGATGATCCGGATTGAGGCCCGCTCGCTGCACGGGGACAGCCACCTCGGCCACGTCTTCAACGACGGTCCCCCCGACAAGGGGGGACTGCGCTACTGCATCAACTCCGCGTCGTTGCGGTTCATCCACCTCGACGACCTGGAGAACGCAGGGTACGGCGAATACCGCACCCTGTTCACGAGTGACTCCAACACTGACACCGACGACAAGTAAGGAGACGACGTGACCACCGAAAAGGCGATCCTCGCCGGCGGCTGCTTCTGGGGCATGGAGGAGTTGTTCCGCCATCAGCCCGGCGTCGTGTCCACGCGCGTCGGCTACAGCGGCGGCGACGTCCCGAACGCCACCTACCGCAACCACGGCACCCACGCGGAGTCCATCGAGGTCGTCTACGACACTGAGAAGACCGACTTCCGCGGGCTGCTCGAGTTCTTCTTCCAGGTCCACGACCCCTCGACGAAGAACCGCCAGGGCAACGACGTCGGCACCAGCTACCGCTCGGCGATCTTCTACACCAGCGACGAGCAGAAGCGGATCGCCGAGGACACGATCGCCGACGTCGACGCCTCGGGCCTGTGGCCCGGCAAGGTCGTCACCGAGGTCACACCGGCAGGCGACTTCTGGGAGGCCGAGCCCGAGCACCAGAACTACCTGCAGACCTACCCCAACGGTTACACCTGCCACTTCCCCCGCCCCGGGTGGAAGCTCCCGAAGCGGACAACGAGCTGACACCGACTGGCGCGCGGACCCGGTCCGCGCGCCGGTCCGAGCCGAGGTGGTCGGCCTGGACCCATACCGCGAGCTAAGCGCCCGCGGCGACGGATGGAAGGAACTCATCGGCCTTGACCGTCGCCCGTCGGTGTAGCGCGGGTCGCTCGGTCCAGTCCACGGCGGCAGGTCCGCGGTCACTGCCGCCACCGTGTGTCAGAATGCCCCCAAACGTGGAGCAGAGCTGGCAGAACGGGCGAGCCGATGAGGACGAGCAGGGCGGCCGAGCTGATGCGGAAAGCCGGGGATCCGCAGCGGGCCACGTTCCTGGAACTCTTCTTCGACCTGGTGTTCGTCCTCGCGCTCGCTCAGCTCTCGCGCGGCCTGGCCGAGGATCTCGGGTGGAGCGGCGCCTTCCGGACGCTGGTGCTGTTGGCGGCCCTGTGGTGGATCTGGTCCAGCACCGCGTGGCTAACCGACCGGACCGACCCGCAACAACCGGTAATCCAGGCGCTGGTCATCGCGACCATGGTCGGCAGCCTGGTGATGGCAGCCGCGGTGCCCGAGGCATTCGGCGACACGGGCCTGATCTTCGCCGGCGCCTACGTCGCCGTCCAGCTCAGCCGCGGGCTCGCCCTCGTGACCTTTCTGCGTGGCCACGAGCTGCAGCGCATCGGCATGCGCGGGCTGTTCTGGTACGGCCTGTCGGCGCTGCCGTGGATCGCGGGGGCGCTCGTGCACGGTACGGCACGCGGCGCGTTGTGGGCACTCGCGGTGGCCCTTGACCACACGGCAGGCAGAATCGGCTTCCCCACCCCCGGTGCCGGCCGTACGCCCCGCCAAGACCTGGTGATCTCGGGCGAGCACCTGTCCGAGCGCTACCGGCAGTTCTTCATCATCGCCCTCGGCGAGCTGATCCTCGTTACCGGACTGGCGCTGAGCAGCAGCGGCTTCGCACCGGACAGGGCCGCCGCGTTCGCCGTGGCGATCGCGACCACCGTGCTGCTGTGGCGGATCTACATCTACCGCGCTGGGCAGGTCCTCGCGGAAGCGATTGCCATGTCCGCCGACCCCGTCCGCCTCGCCGGATCGGCGTCATACGCCCACCTGGCCATGGTCGCCGGCGTGGTCGCTGTAGCCGTCGGCGACGAACTCGTCATCGCCCACCCACTCGGACACACCCCACCGGCCTGGACCGCCGTCATCCTCGGCGGACCCGCGCTGTACCTGGCCGGGCGCGCCCGCTTCGAGCACGCGGTATTCGGCCGCGTCTCCCGATCCCGACCCCTCGGCATCCTTGCGCTGGCCGCCCTGACACCGGCGATGCTCCCCCTACCGCCAGTCCTGGCCACCGCCGCTGCCGCCCTCGTCCTGACCGGGATCGCCATATCCGACACAGCCCGCGCCCGCAGACGCCCGCCCGAGCCGCCGTCACCACCCGGCTAGCCGGCGTTTTAGGCGGCCAACGGCGCGGGGATATCGACGTCGGCGTCCATCCCGTTGTTCAGGAAGTTGGTCATCGAGGACTGCACGGTCAGGGCGACGATCTCGAGAGTCTGCGAGTCCTTGTAGCCGACATATCTGACGAGATCGAGGTCGGCGTCGCTCAGCTTGCCGTGACCTCCGGCGCGCTGCTCACGACGCATCGCCGGGCAACTCCTCAGCATCTTGCGACAGCGAGGACCAAATGGTCCAGGAATAGATTCGCCCTATTGGCGATCTCACGGACACGGCACCCGTTCGGTCAAGCTGGCGGCGCACGCGTTCGCCCTTCAGCATCACCCGACCGCGACATGACGCCGGATGGACAATAAGGGCCAATTCTCCATAGATTATCTGGCGCCGATACACTTGGCCGATGGGCGACGAGCAGGTGGCTGCGCCGACGAAGCGGCGGAGGATCAGCCAACGGGGCATCGCGACGCGCGAGCGGATCCTCGAGGCGGCGAACCGGCTGATGCTCGTGCGCGGAGTGAACGCGACGACTCTTGACGACGTCCGCGAGGCAAGCCAGACGAGCAAGTCTCAGCTTTACCACCACTTCGCCGACAAGCAGGACCTCGTTCGCGCGTTGGTCAAATATCGAGGCGCGCTTGTGCTTCAGCGCGAGCGCGGAGGGCTCGAACGACTGAGATCGTTCTCAGGGCTGGTGCGGTGGCGTAACGCGCTGGTCCAGGCCAACTCACTGAACAACGGCAAATACGGGTGCGGACTCGGGTCGATGGCCGTCGAGCTGTCCGATCAAGATGAGCGGGCTCGATCGATGCTGTCGGAGACGTTTGCGGCATGGGAAAAGCTGATCAGTGATGGTCTGCACCGGATGCGGGACAGCGGTGCACTGCGCCAGGACGCCGACCCGGAGAAGTTGGCCACGGGGCTGATGGCAGCTTTGCAGGGCGGCTACTTGCTGGCGAACGCCGCGCACAACGTCGAACCCATGGAAGTTGCTCTGGACATGGCGCTGGAACACATCAAATCGTTCCTCTCCGAGCCGTCCACCGAGCCGACCCGTTAATTGAGCTCCTTTCACCGGGATCAGGCTGGTCACGGCCGATGCGAGCGGCCCGGAGATCGATGAGGGCGAGGCTCCAGGCAAGGCCGTGACCACCGCCAGCAGCGTCGATCCCGGCGGCGGCGCCTGGACCCCGGCCGGCAAGCCCTACTCACCCTTGCCCACCTTCGCAACGGCGACACCTACGCCCGCCTCGCAGCCGGGTCCGGCATCGGCGTCGCCACCGCCCGGCGCTACGTCCGCCAAGTTGTCGCGCCACTCGCCGCAGCCGTGCGGTGAGAAGCCGCCATCGAGTCGTTCGGCGCGTCGTTGGATCGCCTTGTACTGCGACTGCGGATCACTGAGCATCGACGTTCCTCATGTTGTCCGGATTGAGTCCACCCGAGTCGCGGGAGGCGACGACCATCGCCGGCCTGATGCGTGAACGACGGAGAGCCTAGCCTTAACGGACTGATAAGTCCATCTCTGGGTATGGCATTGAGCAAGTTCAGCCGAGGGTGCCCTGGCCCTAGCCGCCTCCCAGTGCAGCTTGGAGCGCCCTGAGGTGATGGTCGGGTGAGGGCCGAGCCGCTCCGGTAACGACAGATCAACTGGACTATCTGGTCTGCGATGGCTAGCCTGCGGAGGCACTCGGTCAGGGGTGATGCGCCCGGCCACAGCCCCCGCTCAGACGGCGGCTCGGCTGCTGCTGGATCCGCGTACCTGGACCGTCACTACCAGGTTCCACAGGAAGGCGCAGCTGATGAAAACCGATCAGGATCGTGTCGTCGCATCCGCCCGAGCTGTCCTTCCGGCCACTGAGCGCCGGCGCACGGACATGACCACCCGCGGCTTCCCGTTCGTCGCCGATGAACCGCACAACGGCGCACTCGGCGAAGGCCCGACGCCGACGGAGTACCTGTTGATGGCGCTCGCGTCGTGCACCGCTCAGACGCTGCGGAAGTATGTCGACTATAAGTTCGACACCGCCGGTGACATCACCGTCGAGATCGACTACCACGAACCCCAGCAGGAAGGCGCAGAGCGTTACCTGCAGCGGACGATCACGCTGAGCGAAGAACCTGACCCCGACGACTTGAAGGTGATGCATGAAATTGCCGAGAAGTCCCCGGTGACCCTGCTGATTCAGTTCGCATGGAGCGTGAGGACCGAGTTCGTCGGGCCCCGCTGAAATGAGGCCGCTCGCTGCTCGGCGATCACGGCCGAGCAGCGAGCGGTTGTCGTTCCGCCCCAGGCGGCGACAGTGTTCCGTCGACCGCGACAGCTTGAACGCGATGCGGCGCCTTGTATGCGGCGCAGGTCCTGGTCCTGGCCGTTGGCCGGTGACTCGTGCCGGCAGCGCAGAACAGAGTCGGTACGTCGGCGCGGTAACGGGGGAGCGTCTGCCGAGCAGGGCGAACTTGTCGGAGGTCGTGCCGTCGGGGATCGGCAGCCCGTGGCGCTGCAATGCCTGGTTCACCCGTGCCCGGATGAGGCCGCCGTAATGACGGGCGTGCGCGAGCCGTGCGCGTAGAGGCCGGCGTACGTGGAGAGCAGTTCGGGATGCTGGTGGCGCAGCCAGACGAAGAACAGGTCTTTGACGACGCGCATCAGATACAGCGGTGTCGGGCGAATGTTGCCCGCCCCTGCGTCGGCCAGGGCGCCGATCAACTCGTCGATCTGCTCGGCGCTGGCGGACGGTGCGTGAGGTTCGAGCGGGCGTTGCAGTGTCACGTCGAGGAAGGCGATGCACATGCCGAGCTCGACGTTGACGCGCCGAGCTGCGACAGCGAGCCGATCCAGGTCGCGGCCTGGCCGGGCTGATCCTGCTCGACGACGCACTCGGCGACCGCTACGGCGCGGCCGGCACCAGCCACCTTGGGAGCAGCGAGACCTGACCACTTCGACCTCCACTGGGAGGTCAAGCGCTCCGGAGCGGGGAATCGTTGCTGCTCTGCGGTACGGCTGGGTGACCTCTTCGCTGCGGTGACCACTTCGCCGGCCTACACCCGATCTGCTCCCAACGCAAGGACCATCCGCGGCGCCCGCTCGTTACGGCTCTGACCTGCTCACACTCAGTCCCCTGGAAGCGTGGAGGGCTCCGTTATGCGGCGTGGGCCTCCAGCGCCCACGCCGTTGATCGTTCGTAGTCGATGGGTGAGCGTCCCTTGCAGACGGAGTGGCGTCGGCGCCGGTTGTAGAAGTCGGTGATCCAAGTGGCGATCTTGAGGCGCGCCTCGGCGCGGGTGCGGGTGCGGAACTGCCGGTGGTGGACGTATTCGACCTTGATGGTGGAGAAGGTGGCCTCGGCGGCGGCGTTGTCGAAGCACGACCCGACCCGGCCCATCGACTGGCGCACCTTCCACTGGGCGCACGCGCGGGCGAGCCCGGCTGAGGTGTACTCGGCGGATTCAACCGGTCGTCGCAACACTGGGTTGTTGGAGCGATCGTAGGTGTTCATCGAGGACTTCGACTGGAGTCTTCCAGCCGAGGGTCTTCCGGGGCCGGCTGTTGAGCGCGTGAGCGACAGCGTTGATCTTTTCGGCGCTCCATCCTTTTAGGTCGGTGCCCTTCGGGAAGTACTGCCGCCGCAGCCCGTCGGTGTTCTCGTTAATGCCGCGTTGCCAGGGGCTGTGAGGGTCGGTGAAGAACACAGGGACTCCGGTATCGACCGTGAATCGTGCATGTGCAGACGACTCCTTGCCGCGGTCCCATGTCAGCGATCTGCGGAGCTGCTCGGGCAGAGTCGTGATCGTCTCGGCGAGGGCATTGCTCATCGTGATCGCCCCATACCCGGCGAGAGCAGGACCGTTCTTCGTCCGCGGGATCACACCCCAGCCGGCCTCACGTG
Source organism: Micromonospora sp. R311 (assembly GCF_056780015.1). NCBI lineage: Bacteria > Bacillati > Actinomycetota > Actinomycetes > Micromonosporales > Micromonosporaceae > Micromonospora > Micromonospora sp. R311. The sequence continues at coordinate 10,418 of NZ_JBSWCE010000037.1, read as the reverse complement.
GCAGGTGGATCAGCATCGTGAACCTCCTCGTCCGCTCGACCAATGTCCCGATCGCGGAGCGCTGCAAACCGATGATCAGATCTCCTTCCCAGTGCCGGGGGACGGCGCGATCCGCAGCTTCGGCGGGACGTTCACTGATCAGATTGTCGCTGGTGACGTGCGCCCGTGCGCTTTGTTTCGCACGTGCCCGGGGGACGCGGAGCGCCCGCCCGGTCCGCAAGCAGGTGACGAGTTCGCGCTTGAGGGCGCTGCGCCTCTGGACGTAGAGCGCCTGGTAGATCGCCTCGTGGCTGATGCGCATCGACTCATCCTCCGAAACTCGGCTCTGAGTCTTCGGGAGATCTGCCCTTCCACTTCGGGCCCTGCGGTCCGGTGAGCAGCTTCGCGGTCTTGACCGCCACCGCTTCCGGTGTTGCCAACCTGCACAACATCGCCCTCGCGGGTTGACCGCCAGCCCGGTGCCGGGCAACGCGTCCACCGAGTTACGAGACGTCCCTTAGGCGGCAGGCTCGCTGGGCGCTGATCGCTGCACGATCGTGGTTGCGGAACGGTTCGGGTTCATTCCCGGTCGCGGTGAGCGCGGTCACGTCGGTAGTGCGATGGCGCTCAGCCCAGACAGGCTCAGGTACGTCTTGTCCCCGGCGTCGACGATCGCTGCCAATACGTGATCGCACGACCGGCAGCGTGCGACGAGTCCGGGTGCGTCCGGATAGACAACGGCCTCGGCGATCGGAGCGATCTGACCGCAGTTCGTGCATCGGGCTTGCAGGTCCGTGGGGTCTGGCACGAACAGGTTGGCGAGTGCGCCCGCGAGTACATTGCCGTCTAGTCGGGTAGTCATCACAGGCTTCCGAATCGTTCGGTGAGGATGTCGCGTGCCGAATGCCCGAGCTCCAGCAACCAGGCCGCCACTGTTTCCACGAAGCCTGTGGATCCGCACACGAAGATGCGTGCACGCTCGTGCGGCGCAATTGTCGTCGAGGCCAACGAATCTCTGGTGAGGCGCCCGACCGTCCCTGCCCAGCCCTGCGGCGCCTGTCGTGTGTAGACGTAGTCGACGGCAAACGACGGCCCCACGAGTGCGGCGAGCTCGTCGCGGAAGTAGACGTATGCCGGTGCGCGGACGGAGTAGACGAGACGGAACAGCGATGGGTCCGACGCGGCTGCGTGGGCTGCGGCCATCGCATAGAGCGGGACCACGCCTGATCCGCCGGCGATGAGCTGGACCGGACGGTTGCTCTGGCCCGGACGCCAGAGAAAGTACGAGCCCAGCGGTCCATGGATCTCAAGCTTGTCCCCAGCGCGTACCTCGCGAACAAGGAACGGGGAGACCTCGCCGTCCGGCAACTCGTCGATGCCGAGGACGACCCTTCCCGGTTCAGAAGTGGCGAGTGAGTAGGAGCGGGTCGCCTGATAGCCGTCGGGAGTGGTGAGACGCACGTCGAGATGCGTGCCCGCCTCGCTGCCGGGCCAGGTGGGCACGTCGAGGATCAGACGCACGGCGTTCGGTGTCTCTGGCCGGGTCTCGACGACCGTGGCGACGTGCCATGTCGGGCGTCGATGGCGCGTCCGCAGGAGTGTGGCTGTCTGAGCACTCACCAGTAGCGCTCTTCCTTCCACGGATCACCGTAGATGTGATAGCCGTGCTGCTCCCAGAACCCCGGGTCGTTCGTCGGCATCAGCGTCAGACCGCGGATCCATTTCGCGCTCTTCCAGAAGTAGAGGTGCGGGACGAGCAGGCGGGCCGGGCCACCATGCTCAGGGTCGAGCGGCTCTCCTTCCGCCTCGATCGCGATCCACGCCTTGCCGTCGAGGAGGTCCTCGAGGGGAAGGTTCGTGGTGTAGCCACCGTAGGACCGCGCCATCACGTAGTCGCACTCGGTACCGACGTTCTCGAAGAGCTTGTCGAGGCTGACACCACGCCAAGGCATGTCGAGCCTCGACCAGTGGGTGACGCAATGAATGTCGACCGTGACGTCCTCGACCCCGAGTGCGAGGAGCTGTTCCCAGCTCCAGTGGTGCTCGGTGCTGGTCTCATCGCGGATGACGAAGTCCCACGTGTCTGTGTCGACCCGGGGTGTGGGACCTGCGGACAGGACCGGCCACCTCTGGACCAGAGTCTGCCCGGGCGGGAGCCGGTCGTCCGGCCTACGCCGGTGTCCGGAGAAACCACGAGTAGCAAAAGACAACGCTCGCTCCCATCTTCCGTGATCGGTCGCGCGGGGTCGTGGAACTCGTCGTCGTGGACACCGAACCACGAGCGCAAGCGCGCGCCGCTGGCGTCATCTCACGGATGCCGCTCGCGCGGGCAGCGTCCGGTGGGACGACGCCCGAGACGATACTCTAGGTGGACGATCTAGTCCATCCATGTTCTGCTGGTCATCGGTCGTTTCGAGCATCAAGCGCGTTCGACGGGCCCAAGGGCCCTCTCATGTCTGGCCAGCATGGGACGATATAGTCCTTGTAGTGGAGGTCCCAGGTTGTTCCGAGTTGGTGCCACTGCGAGAGGGTGACGGCTGGTGTCGTGCCCGATGTCAGGAGAGTTCGATGGACGGTATGCCCTCCGGTACGGACGTTGTCGATGGTCAGCCGGTCGATGCGGCGGACATGATCACCGCCCTGACCGCCGCGCAGTTCGTGTTCCAGGACGGTGCGACCCAATCGTTCACTGCGGATGGTCGAACCACCTACGTCGAGCGAGGCGTGCCGTCAGCTGGCGAGTGGTCCGTTGCGGGTGACGGGACCTTCGTGTCGTGCTGGCCGCCGACCTACCGAGCGACGTACACGGTCCGCTGGATCATCGAGAACGGAGTGCCTGTGGGCGTCAGGTTCACCGACACCCGCAGCGGAGTCCGCTACGACGGCCGGTACCAGAGCGCGGCGTCGTAGCCGGCGCCACAATGCCAGCTCGAATATGCCGACGTTCTGAACCCGGCATTCCCTGGGTCGCACACGGCCGGCCGGGCATGGGCGTGGCCGTTGAACACGCATGTTCACCATCAGACAGAAGGAGCAAGAAAATGAGTGACATCAAACAGTCGGCCGAAGACCTGGCGATCCTCGAACAGCTCAACCTCGACTACAACCACGCGGACCAGGCCAGCGACGCCGAGCGTTTCAGCGAACTGCTCGCTGAAGACTTCGTCGTGCAGACTCCGGGTGTCACCCGTAACCGCGAGGAGTACCTCGAATACATCGCCAAGCCCCGACCCTTCAAGGATCTCGCACTGCGCGAGTCCAAGATCCGCATCCTCGGTGACGTTGCTCTGATCCACGGCCGCGCCACGTACACCATGATTGCGGACGGCGCAGAGCAGGAAGCCCTGTACACGGACGTGTACCAGAAGCGTGAGGGCACCTGGGTCTGTGTATCAGCCTGTGCGATCGCTCCGGGCGCCTGACACCGATCGGGCACAGTTCCTGGTCGCGAGACATCTGTTCGCTCGGGTAAGCACCATGCGGTAGCCAAGGGGTGGTTCAGGACACCAGAAAGGCGCAGCTCGATGCTCAAAACGGCACCAGTGACCAACGTGGCCGGTGGCGGCAGAACGCTCCAGCTGGCCTTCATATCTGCGGTGGTCTCCCTGGCGGCCGTGTTTGTGGCGGTGGGCTCAACGGTCCCGCTGTTCAACATCTACCGGGCGGAGGATGGGTTCACCAACGCCGGTATCTCGATGACCGTCGTCGCCTACTCCGTCGCCACTCTCGCCACACTGTTGGTGCTGGGGCGCCTGTCCAGTCATCTGGGCCGGCGCCCCACTTCGATTGCCAGCCTGGTCCTGCTTCTGCTGGGCTGTGTGCTGCTGTTGAGTGTGCACGACGTCGGCATCCTGATCGCCGGTCGGTTCCTAATGGGCCTTGGTGCTGGGCTGGCCAGTAGCAGCCTCACCGCCTACATCGTCGACGCGGCACCGGCCAGACCGGCCTGGTTGACCTCGGTGGCTTCCAGTCAGACGGTCATGCTCGGCCTCGCCGTCGGCGCTATCGTCTCCGGCGCCCTGGTCCAGTTCGGTCCCTGGCCGCGCGAACTCATCTTCCTGGTTGTCATCGGCCTTCTGCTCCTGTCTGTCGCGCTCATCGCCGTCAGCCCGGAGACCGTGACTGGGATGCCGGGTGCTCGGCGATCGCTGCGACCTCGGGTCTACGTGCCGGCACGGGTCAGGAGTCTGCTCCCGGTCGCGGCAGCGGTATTCCTGGCCACCTGGGCCGCCGGGGCCTTCTACCAAGCGTTCGTGCCCGCACTGGTCGAAGATCAACTGCACACCAGCAGCCCGCTCATCGTCGGACTGGTGTTCGCCGCCTACATGGGTCCCAGCGTCCTGGGCGCTCCCCTCGGCGGCCTGTTCGCACCCGCAACCGCCCAACGCGTCGGCATGATCGGCTTCCTGACCGGAATGATCGGCATCGTCACAGCGATCCCCACCGGGACGCTGGAGTTGTTCATCGCCGCGACCATCGTCGCAGGCGCCTCCCAAGGCATCGCCATCAGCGCTGCCACCCGCGGGCTACTGCACCGCAACACCCTGGCCGACCGGGCACCGACCCTCAGCGTCATCTACCTCCTCAGCTACAGCGGCGCGACGATCCCCGCCCTCATCGCCGGCCAACTCTCCAACACCTTCTCGCTCCCGCAGATCGCCATCGGATACGGCGCACTCGCCCTCGTCGCCACCCTGTTCACCGCCATCGGCGCGCACAACCCGCGTACCGAGGCGATTGGGCACAGCTAACACGGTGAGTAATCAAAGTGATGGACATGAGCCTCGGTCATGTTCTATTCCTCTCCATGCGGTCCGCAGCCCCGTCCTTCGAGTTCCCGTTGCAGCACAACGACTTCCTACTCGATAACGAACATTTCGATCGCGCCTACGAGAAGATCATGAGCGAGGACCGGGGTCACTGGGCCGACCTCCAACGGACCCGAGCCGACGAGATCAACAATGGACACGGGGACGCGGCGTCTACCTGTCGTCAGTCTGCGTCCGCGTGAGCGTGTGATGTCACGTCGTGGCGTGAAGACCAGGTGGTCTCCAAGGTCCAGTTTTTCGTGGCGTCAGCGTCGGTCGTGCAGCCTTCCGTTGAGCAGGCGGAGGATCGGTAGACGGCGAACTCATCCAGGCCGGTAGCCTTGCGTTCGTGACCGGGTCAGAAAGTCCAGAAGAGGAGTCGAGGCTGACACCTCGCGGCGCGGCGACGAGGCGGCGCATCATCGAGGCCGCGGCCAAGCTCATGTACGTGAAGGGGGTCAGTTCGACCACTCTGGACGAGGTCCGCGCCGCGAGCGGCACGAGCAAATCTCAGCTTTATCGCCACTTCGCCGACAAGGAACATCTGGTCCGCGCCGTGGTTCGGCGCCGCGCGGAAGAGATCATGGAGCGCGAGCATGCTGCGCTACAACGCCTCAGATCGTTCAATGGTCTGGTTCGATGGAGGGACGCACTCGTTCAGCGTAACGCGCTGCAAAAGGGCGCGTACGGCTGCGTCCTCGGCTCGATCGCCGCAGAGGTCTCCGACCAGGACGAGGTCGCTCGCATGGCCCTGGCAGAGACCTTCGACGAGTGGGAAAACCTTATCGAAGCCGGCCTGCGTCGCATGCAGGATGCCCGGACACTCGCTGCCGACGCCGACCCTCGAAGGCTTGCGATCGGGCTGATGGCAGCGCTGCAAGGGGGCTACCTGCTGGCCCAGGCCGCTCGTGACGTCACACCAATGGAGATTGCACTCGACATGGCGCTCGATCATGTCAGGACGTTTCTCTCGGCCTGATAAGTGCAGCGCTCACCTGGCCGAATGCGAGCGGACATAGCTCAGCGCCAAGTCGAGCGCGGCTCCCAGTGGGGTGATATCCCGGTTTGTTCTCGCCAGCAGCGATCCGCCCTGCAACGCGGCCGTCAAACACGTCGCCAGCCTGGCCGGATCTGCGTCGACCGCCAGTTCACCGTTCTCCCGCATTCGCTCGATGCCGGCCGCCAACGCCTCCCGTGTGGCGATCGCGACGGGATGCGCCACTCGCGAGCCGTCGCCGTCGCGCGCGCGGCTGGCAACATCGGGCACGGCGGACGTGTCGAGAATCAGTTGCCGGTGCAGGTCAATGATCTCATCGCGCCAGCGCGCCAGGTCTTCGAGTGAATCGAGGCCGCAGAGTAGTGACCATCCCAAGGCCAAGACATCGCCGGGCGGGGCAGAGACAGCCCCTAGACCCGAGCGTGTGCCGCAGTCCATCGATGAACCTTCCCCGTAGTGGTCTACAGAGTCCATCTGCGCTCTCCCTAGCTGCTTCTTCCATGCTGACATGGACGGTACAGTCCAACAAGGCGGCACCTCCAGTCGCTTGGCGAGACGAGACGATCGCGATGCTCTGCCAAGTTGTGACGCGTGCTCCGCGCCGCCGCGCGGCACGTCGATCTCCACGTGGCCCGAGGCCTCGGTCAACACCGGCTGCACGCGGCGGCTGTTGCGAACGTTGCCAGCACCAGCGCCGGCCGGATCGTGGCGGCCTCGTCCCGGATGCGGTTGGCGACGAGCTGCCGGACCGGTGTCACCTCGGCCCGACCACTCGTCCATGAAACTGGTCTCAATAGTCCGCTTGGTAGCCTAAGAGGTGTAGTCTGCTTGAGCAAAGCTCGCGCCCCCAGCAGCACCCGCGGACGACAACGGCACGATTCTTCGAGGTCAGCCGTTGGGGTGCGTTGCCTGGCTAGCTGGCCAGACAACAGGATCGAAGGAGACGTTATGGACGATTACGTCCCGGGACTGCTGCCGCCCGAGGAGAGCCTCGATGACGAGGAGCTTGGCGACGACGTTGATGGCCCGGGCTACTCGCCGCCTGATCGCCCCACCGGGAGCGTGGCTTGGGGGGTGACTGCCTACGAAGCCAGTATGCACGAGCCCCTCAGCCGGAGACTCGCCCATGAGGTTCCCGACATCGGAGCTGAAGAGTTTGGTGATGGGATTGGTGACGCATCGGATACCGCTGGCGAGCTGATCGACGACCAGGTTGGTGACTTGAGGGCAGGTCGGCTCGTCTGGGCTACCCAAGATCCTGCCGACCCGTCGTCCGATTTTCGAGCCGAGGACGTTGGCATCGACGGCGGGGCCGCTTCCGCGGAGGAGGCAGCGATTCACATCGTCCCCGACAACCCGTTGGACGTGTAAGAGTCAGTCCGGGAACTGGCTGTGAGGCGTGCGGCGTGGCGGATTGATCATGGGGTGGGCCTTGAGGTGCGAGCGCAGGTGACACACCTGTCATGCTCGACCTCCAGGCCCAATATGACGTTGTACCTGGTTGCCGGCGCTGGCGCATCTCTGGACGCACCCGACGTGCTGCCGGTGGTGTCCGCGCATCTGCCCAGTCACCGGATGCGGCGCTATCCCTCGGACACCACCGACGCGCAGATGAGCTTCCCCCGGTTTCCCGGACGGCTTGCGCATGATGGTCAGGCCGCGGCTGCGGCCGGGGTGCCTTGTTGTTCGTAGGAGTGGGGCCTCCGTGGGTGTGTGAGAAGCGGCGTCCGGAAGCATCCGAGGCACGCACTCTCCGACGTCACCCCCTCACTGCAGGCGCCCCCCGCACGCTCCGAGATCTGCTGAGGGAAGCCGCAGTTCTCACGGACGACGAAGGACAATGCACGCAGGTCGCCGAGCAGTTGGACGGTGCGGTCGAACTTCACCGCCGCCGAACCCGGCAGCGTCGGGCCCGGGATCGGAGCCGGTGGGGAGACGAGGGTCTGGCCGAGGTCGCCGCCTGTCCGCTCGATCGTGTCCGTGGTCACGAGGTCGCCGAGGTGCAGCCCCGACGGGCTGCTTTCGGAAGCACGCCGGGCGGGATGATGCCGAACCAGGCTCCGGTGGCGGCCATCGAGGCGACGAGGTACGCCACCCACCACCCGAGCAGCGCCCACACACCCTGGGCGACGGCGCCGCCCAGGCAGGGCATGAGGAGCAGGAGAAAAAGGTAGGCCAGACGGCCGTGCGAGAGGCTGTTCTCCTTCGGCAGCCTCCGGGCCTTGCGGAACGGAATGAGTCTGACTCCGTAGGGACGACGGCGCAGCGTGAAACTCGCTGGCCAGAGCCGCCCGTACCCGGCCACGTCGACCACGCTGATGCCGTACCCGTGCCGGACCGTGGCCTGACGCGGCCTCGTCAGCTCGCGCAACCACGGTTCCCAGACGACGCGTTGGTGCAGGACACCGCCGTCCCGGCCGCTCACCGTCAGCCACACGGCGTATCCCTTGGGGCTGGTGTTGATCCCGCCGGCGGCGCTTACGGCGTGCGCCGCAGCGGTGACCCGCCCCGCACTTCCCGGCTGCGGCGACTGCGCCAGATGCGCGGTCACCATGACGCGCCTCGCGGGAGCATGAGCGGCACCCCACCACTGCACCAGGCGGACGAGCCAGGACAGCACCAGAAGGGCTCCCGGAGTCAGCGCCACGAGGATGACAACCTCTCCGTGCTCGACCCGCGGGTCAGTACCCAGCTTGTACCCCGGCGCGATGAGGGCGGCCAACGCGACGACGCTGCCGATCACGACCATCGGCGCGCGAGCACGCCGATTCGCCAAGGTAGCTGCACTTCCGCTGCTGGCCACCGCGTCGTCCTCCCCGTTCGCCCTTCCGGACGTCGCCGCGACGTTAGCAACGCCGAGCAAGGCTCACATCGCGCGTCCGTTCCAGACTCTCACCGCGTCGTACGGCGGTGGCAGGCTCCCGTGCAGTGCAGTGCAGTGCAGTCGTGGACGGGCCCTGAGCCGATCGCTTCGAGACATGATCGCCTCCCGATCGCTATTCGTCCATACGGTATGTATGCTTGCTGACCGAGACCTGCCCCTCCAACTCATGCCATCCCACCCATTCGCCGCGTGACGCTGGCCGGATCGGAGTGACATGGGCTGCTCACACGCTCAGGACTGCCCCCTCTTCCCGCTGCTCAACGCAAGCTTGAGCGCCTGGCGTAACAACTACTGCGACAGTGCGGAGGGTTGGCTGACGTGTGCTCGGTACCAGCTGTACAGGACAGGCCAGCTCGTACCGATCACGCTCCTGCCGAATGGAGTCGACGCGTTCAGGCCCGTATCTGCGACAGTGCCCAGGTCCACTCAACCGGTGAACGCACGCCGCCCGTGGACATCAGCAACATCGCGAGAGGTATCGGATGGATTACCGGCTGCGGAAAGCGCAGGCGCTACGGAGCCGACTCCACCGGTAAACCACCCGGATCGGTCAGGGGCGCGAGACAAGGTCGGCGACGCATGGGTGCTTGCCGTCGCCGATGATGCGAAGAGGCGCGGCGGTGTACGGCTGCACGTGTGGGTGACGAGCCAGGAGAAGCCGTGGGCTGCTCCTTTTCCCATCCCGCAGCCAGGTGAGCCTTCTCACGCCGACGGACCGGTGGTGGTCGCCGTCGCCTGGTTCGAGCCAGCCACCGCCGCGTGGACGGAAACCCTCACTGGCTCGCGGTGCGAGGCGCAGGTGGAGGCGGCGATCTTGTTGGGCCTGCCGCGCTGGACATCGGCGACACATCCGGCGCGGGTGACCACCTGGGGTGTGGGTCTGCACGCTACGGGTCTCGGGTTGCATGACCCGAGCGGTCACGTATTCGCCCACGGCGTCGGCGAGATACCGTCCACTTGGACGACCGCTGCAAGGGCACTGGGCGCCGTCGCCGCCGTCTACGGAGTTGGTCCCCTACAGCAGGCAGGGCACCCCGAGCCGCTTCCGGCTCAACGGCTCACCGAGGCGCGACGCGACGGAACCGTCGCCGCCGCGTGGGTGCCACTGCTCGAGTGAGAGGCCGAGGCCGCCCCCTTACCGGCCAGCGTGCCGCATCTCGCGGTCGCCGTCCGGCAACGGACTGCGCTTCCCGACTGGTCTCACCCACACGGCGTCAACACGTCCGCCGATCCACAACGCATCAGCACCCTGGTGGCCGGAGGCGTAGGGCGCGCCGGCATGGGATTCGCTTGCCGCGCAGCGCGAACGCTCGGCGCGCGGTGCCGACCGGGCGCGGGGCTGGCCCCGCGCCAGTCGGGCGATCCAGACGGCCGACGCGGACGCTTCGTCGGCCACGGGCAACGGCCGTCCGACCGCGACCAGGCCGTAGTAGGGCGTGACCAGGCCATTGATCAAGGCGGCGTTCGGCATGATCACCTACGGATCGCTATTCGTCCATACGGTATGTATGCTTGCTGACCGAGACCTGCCCCTCCAACTCATGCCATCCCACCCATTCGCCGGGTGACGCTGGCCGGATCGGAGTGACATGGGCTGCTTACACGCTCGGGAGTGTGTTCCGCACCGGGTTTGATGGAGACATCGAAACCTGGGAGGAACACCAGCGATGCCCGCACCGAAGAAGTACAACGATGAGCTGCGTGAGCGTGCGACTCGATTGGCGGTCGAGGCCCGTCGGGATCCGGTGTC
>NZ_JBSWCE010000036.1:0-76772 GCF_056780015.1 Micromonospora sp. R311 | reverse complement strand
GACACCGGATCCCGACGGGCCTCGACCGCCAATCGAGTCGCACGCTCACGCAGCTCATCGTTGTACTTCTTCGGTGCAGGCATCGCTGGTGTTCCTCCCAGGTTTCGATGTCTCCATCAAACCCGGGGCGGGACAAGGTGGGTGAGCGCGTGTGGTTGGCAGGCCGCTCGTCCTTCCCCGGCGAGCGGCGCGCATTCCATCGTCAGGCGCTGGAGCTGGGTTCGCTGGGCTTGGATCAGTTGACGGCCGCCCTCCAGGGTGACCGCGCACCGCTCGTGCGCCGCGGTGGAACAAGCCAGGGATCGCGCTTGTAGCGGCACGTCCTTGACGTCGGACCACTTTGCATCTCGCGACGACGAGTTCGGGTCCGGTCCGGCGCTGGCCCCGTACCTACAGGAAACGAGGGATGCCCGGCGCAGACGACCACTCACGCGGAGCGTTTTCCATGTCTGTCAGTTTGCCTTCGCGGCGCGGCCGAGGCGGATGGCCGAGATGAGAAAGAAGATGGCGCCGGGGATGGCGTAGCCGATCGCGTTGGTCAGCACCGGGTTCTCCGCGGAGGCTGCGGCGATGAACGACCCGCCGGCGAGTACGGAGAGGCCGCCGCTGATGATCATCGGCCACTGGCCACCCATCCTGCGGCGGGGGACCGCCACGATCAGCTGAACCAGCCCGGCCACGACCGCCCAGGCGCCCCACACGCGCAGGACCGCCGGGATGCCGGACGCGCCGGCGATGGCCAGGCCGACCGCGGCGAGCGTGCTGACCGCGACGTTCACGTACAGCAGGGTGGGCGATCCGGTGGCGCGCGACGTGCGGGCGTCGATGACGGCGGCGGCCACGTCGAACAGCGGGTAGAGCACGAGCAGCGTCACGGTGAGCGGGCCGAGGTGCTTGGCGATCGGGAACATCACGAGGGCCCAGACGATGGCGAACGCGAAGCGGACGAAGTACAGCCGGCGAAGGGCGGACGCCGTCGTCGAGATGCCGGGTGCGGTAACGGTGGTCATGGGGATCCTCTCGGTGGATTCCTGAGGGAGAACCGCGACCAGCGGCGCGCGCGGCCGGAACCCCACCCCCGGAAGAACGAACGTTCTGTTCAGCAAATGATGACGACTCCCACGCGGTCATGTCAAGACAGAACGTTCTACCCACTACCCGCCCGCCACTGACTCGCGCCGAGCGCGGGCCCCCGAGCGACCGCAAGGACTGGCCGCAGCCCGACGGGCCGGGAAGGGCAAGACCGAACGTTCTATCACTACGATGGGCGCATGGCACGTGGCGACAGTGGCACCCGACCGTCCGAGGCGCGACAACGGCTCCTTGTCACCGCGACCAGGATTTTCTACAGCGAGGGAATCCATTCGGTCAGCGTCGATCGGATCATTACCGAGGCGAAGGTGACCCGGGCCACTTTCTATCGGCACTTTCCGGGAAGGGAGGACCTCGTCCTCGCTTATCTGCAGGCGGCCGATCAAGCCATCCGCGGCCCAGTGGACGCCGTCACCGCCCGCCTACCGGCGCCTGACGCCCTCCGGGCCATCGCAGAGTCGATCGCCCAGGACATCCGGTCCGCCGGCTTTCGCGGCTGCGCCTTCCTGAACGCCGTGGCTGAGTATCCCGATCCCGACCACCCCGTGCACCAAGCCGTCCTCGCGCATCGACAGTGGTTCCTCGACACGATCAACACGTTGATGGCGAGGATCCAGGAAGCCGAGGCCGAGCCCGCCGCGCAGCACTTCGTCATGCTCCGCGATGGCGCCATGGCGGCCGGCTGCCTTCTCGACCGGGTACTGATCTGCGAAACCTTCCTCCGCGGCGTCGAGGGACTCATCCGGACCCACGCCGCACGCCAGCCATCCTGAGCTGCGGTCCGCCTGCTCGCGCGCGCCGAACCGTAGGCCGTCGAAGGGGACCGCCGTGCTGCCCGCCGCTTCTGCTTCCTGCCGTCCGTGGCGCGCATTCCGCAGACGCCTCCCAGCGCCCGCAGCCTGGTGGAGCGGCTATCTGATCTTCCGGGGCAGGGGAGTCCCGCAAGGGCGAGGCTGGCTGTTCAGCGCGTGCTCAATCTACGGCTGCCGGCTCGGTGGGCTGCGCCGTGAAGAAGCGGGTGATGTCGTCCGCTGCGGTTGGGGACAGCATCATCGCCTGGACTCGTGCGGACATTTCGGCGATCGGGTGAGTTCTGGCGAACATCGCCTCCTCGTACGCCCGGATCGCCGAGTCCGGGTCGGCGGGGTTGGCGGCGAGTTCGCCGGCGAGTTCGGCGGCGTCGAGCATGGCCTGGTTGGCGCCCTCGCCGACCGGCGGCATGAGGTGCGCGGCGTCACCGATGAGGGTGATGCCCGGCTGGTGGGCCCAGCGGGTACCGGTGGGCATCGCCTCGATCCTGCGTGGGGTCGGCGGGCCGTCGCCGGCCTCGATGAGTGCGGTGAGGCTGGGAGCCCAGCCGTCGAACATGTCCAGCAGAGCGCGCTTGCTGCGGTAGGTGTCTATCTGGCGATCCTCCGCGCGTAGGGAGATCCCGACCCGGATGCTGCCGTCGCCGAGGCGTTGCGCTGCAAGGATCTGGTTCACGCCGACGCACCACAGGTTTCCGGGGCCGACCAGCTCGGCGAGATCCGGGTGGCGCCGGTCGGCGTCGCTGATGCTCAGCTCTACCAGGGTGGCCACGTGGGACAGTGCCGCGTCGGTGAGCAGCGAGCGGACGACCGAGCGTGCGCCGTCCGCGCCGATGAGGATGTCGCAGTCGGCGCTGTGGCCGCCATCGAACGTCAGCCCGAAGCCCCCGTCGGGTCGTGGCGTCGCCGCGACGAGCCGGTGCCGCCACGCAACCGCGTCGCCCGGGAGCGAATCGAGCAGAAGATCACGCAGTACGCTCCGATCGATCTCAGGGCGTCCGGAGAATGAGCCGGGATCTGGCGTGTGGTGCACGAGGGTGCGTCCGGCCGAATCGAGGATGCGATGTTCCTCGCCCTCCGGTCGCGCCTCGGACCGGAACCGGCCGGCGAGGCCGGCCTCGGCCAGGGCCTGCTGCCCGGACTCCGGGTGCAGGTCGAGCGATCCGCCCTGTGATCGCGCGGATCGGCTTGCCTCGCGTTCGTACACCACCGCGTCGATGCCGTGCCGATGCAGGATTCGGGCCAGCGTCAGGCCGCCGAGGCCACCACCGGCGATCGCGATTCGCATCATCATCTCCGTTACCGTACGCTGTATCTTATGGATACGCCGTACGGTAGCCCACCGCTGCCCGTCTGGGAACGGCCCGAGCCTCAGCCGCGGGCGGCGCCGGTGCCGCTGAGCCGCGCGAAGATCGCCGCCACGGCCATCCGGCTCGCCGACGCACACGGCCTCGACGGGCTATCGGTACGCAAGCTCGCCAAAGAACTCGGTGTCGGCCCGATGCGGCTCTACGACTACGTGCTCAACAGAGACGAACTGCTGGATCTGATGGTCGACGCCGTCTATGCCCAGATCGCCGAGGCCGGCCAGCACTCCGAGTGGCGCGCCACGGTACTGGCCATCGTTCACCGGACCCGCGATGCCGCTCTTGACCATGAGTGGTTCGTCGACCTGCTCGGCGGAAGGCCACACCTGGGACCTCACGCGCTCGCCGTGGGCGAATCGACCGCGGCGGCGCTCAGCCAGGCCCCCGGCGTGCGCGGCATCGACGACCTCCAGCGGGCCTTGGGCGCCCTCAACGCCTTCATCATCGGAGCGCTCCGCAGAGAGGTCACCGAGCGACGCACCGCCCGTTCCACCGGCACCGACGTGACCGCCTGGCAGGCCGCCCTCGGGCCCTACCTGACACGCATGCTCGAAACCGGCCGATATCCCACCGTCGCCCGGCTCGTCATCGACGGCGCCCACCTCAACGCCGAGGAAACCTTCAACCACAACCTGATCACCATCCTGGACGGCATCACCAGCCATCCCCGCACGTGACCTACTGCTCGCGGGCCAGTGGTCGGCGGTGAACGGGAACCCTAGGACGGTGGCGTAGTGGTTTGCTTGGAGCCGATCGTGGACGCGAGGCGGGATCGGGTGCGGGCCGGTGCCGTCGGGGGCAGCGTGGCGATGATGTCGGCGAGTGAGACGCCGGCGAGGCTGCGCCGCCACGCATCGTGAGCCTCGGCCATCTTCTGGGCGAGGACGCAGGTGTTCTGGCACTCGTCGGCGGGGAGCGCTCCTCGTCCTTGTTGGCGGATCTCGCGGCATTCATACGGCGGGGACGTGCCGTCGACCGCCTCCACGATCCGCAGCAGTGTGATCTCGGATGCCGGTTGCGCGAGCCGGAACCCGCCGCGCGGACCTGTCGTCGCGATCAGCACGCCGGCCTTGACGAGCGCCTGTAGCTGCTTGGCGAGATAGGCCGCCGGAAGGTCGTAGTACAGCGCGAGCTGTGCCGCCGATGCGGTGGCGTTCGGGTCGAGCTGCGCCAGTGTCGTGGCGCAGTGCAACAGCCATTCGGTGCCTACAGGCAACTTCACAGCGTCAGCATATCGCGGATATTGCGTATCTACTTAGTCCGAGATACGGTCAGCTCGGTTGCTGGAGAGAGGAAGATCGTCATGCGGATCGCAGTCGCCGGGGCGACCGGGAACATCGGCGCGCTCACCGTCGCCGCCCTCGAACGGGATGGGCACGACGTCGTACGCATCAGCCGCTCGCTGGGCGTGGACCTGTCAACCGGCGACGGGCTCGACCGCGCTCTCACCGGCGTCGACGCGGTCGTCGACGCCACCAGCGCGCCGGCTGCCGGTCACGCGGAAACGGTGGCGTACTTCGGCACCGCCACCCGGAACCTGCTCGCCGCCGGGGAGCGGGCCGGCGTCCGGCATCACGTTCTGCTCTCGATCGTCGGGGTCGATCGCGTCGAGGGCAACGCACACTACGCAGGCAAACGCGAGCAGGAGCGCCTGGTGGCCGCCGGTCCGCTGCCGTGGACGATCGTCCCGGCCACGCAGTTCCACGACTTCGCCGCGATGGTCGCCGGTTGGACCGAGCGGGACGGCGTAGCCACGATCGCGCCGCTGCTCGTGCAGCCGATCGCGCCGCAGGACGTCGCCGACGTCCTCGCCGAGATCGCGGTGGGCGAGCCGCAAGGCCGCTACGCCGACGTCGCCGGCCCGGAGCCGCAGGACCTCGTCGACATGGCGCGACGCACCAACGATGCGCGCGGGCACACCGTGAAGCTCGTGCCGACGTGGTCGGCCATCTTTGACTCTTCGATGGCGGGCACCGTGCTCCTGCCCGGCGAAGGGGCCCGCATCACGCCGACCACTTTCGACCAATGGCTCGCGGGGCAGCGACAGGGCCACGCACCCGACGGATCACTCGCGGGACCCCGGCCAGCGTCGAGCTGATCGGGCACGTCCCGAGCCGGACAAAGGCGTCAGCGAACTCCATCAACTGCGCCCCCGAACCGCCCACGAAAACGATCGCCGAGATTGAGGATCAGTACCGCGGACGGCATGGGGGGCAGCTTTGATCGCGCGTACGGCGGGGCGCCCTCAAGGTAGTAGAGGTCGTCGACCAGCTGGTCCAGCGGCGGTTGCGGAACCCGGGACACGTACTCCACGGGGAACGCTATCCCCGCCGGCGGCCGTCACCGGTCCCACCCGATCTCGTACAGCCGGATGCCGTGGCCGAGAGGGAACCGGTACGAGATGGGTCCAGATCTCGTCGTCGTGCCCGGGTTGAAGCAGGTGGCGCGCGGCGTCGGTCCCGCTCACGCCCACGTCGCAGCTCACCCGTCGGTTGCGGTTGCCGCGATCGCGGCGTGCGGTCGATGAGTGCCCTCGCTGGGCCGCTGCAGGCGCTCAACCTCCGTGAAGCCGGCTCGCGTCAATCGCTCGGAGATCTCGTCGACGGGCCAGCGATACGCTGTCACGACTTTGTGGTCGAAGGCGGCGACCTCGTCACCTACGAAGAGACCGAGCACCAACGTTCCGGCCGGGGCGATGACTCGCCGGAACTCGGCGAGCACGCCGTCGAGCTCTTGCGGTGGCAGATGGATCAACGAGCCCCAGGCCAGGATGCCGGCGATGGAGTGGTCGGCAACGGCGAGATCTTCCATCGACCCGAGTTGGTAGCTACCGCTCGGGTGGGCTGCCCGCGCATGGGCGATGAACTCGGGAACCATGTCGATTCCCGTTGCGTCGACGCCCAGCGAGCGAAGGTAATCGGTGATGTGGCCAGGCCCGCAGCCCAGATCGAGTACCGTGCCAGGCCGGCCCGCCAGATGTCGCCCGATGAAGGCGAGGTCGTCGGCGTGTACCTGCTGGCTCGAACCGAACAGCCCGATGTAGAGCTCTGCGACGGACGCGTATGCCTGCCGGACCTGTTCCCTGTTCACCGAGCGACTATATGAGCTTCCGCCGTTGGATCCATGTTCCCGGCGGGGCCCTGGCTAACGGCGTCAGCTCAGGCGACGCGGTCGTGCCCTCGGGCGTGCCGATCAGCAGCGCACGACGCCCGTGGTGACCTTGCCGCCGACCGCGGCCGCCCTCTCCCGCATGCCGGCCAGGCCGTGGCCGCCGCCCGGCCCCGGCCCGTTGTCGCGGACGCGCACAGCGGCTCTGCCCTGCCCGACGCGATCACCGGGGCGTCGTTGCGCGCGGCCGGCGGGACGGCGATCCCTCGGCGCACCTCGCGTGCCTACCGCTGCCCGCCGGCGCGTTTTGCGGTCAGGGTCGGTCGGGCCCGCGGTAGGGCAGGGTCTGGCTGTAGACGACGCTGGTGGTCGTGCTGCCGAAACCGGCCAGCTCGTCGATGAGCGCCTCGAGGTGCCCCATGGAGGTCGCGGCCACCTTCAGGGTGTAGCAGTCGTCGCCGGTGGTGCGCAGGCACTCCAGGATCTCCCGGCGCTCGGCGAGCAGGCGGTGCAACGGCTGGTGGTGGTTGCCCGGGTATTTCAACCGGACGACGGCGAGCACCGGGTAGCCGACCCTGGCCAGGTCAACCACCGCGCGGTAGCCGGAGATGACGCCCTGCGCCTCCAGGTGCCGCACCCGTTCCGTGGTGGCCGACGAGCTGAGGCTCACCCGCCGCCCCAACTCGCTGAGGGAGATCCGCCCGTCCTGCTGCAACTGGCCGATGATCGCCCAGTCGACGTCGTCAAGATTCACGGCCATGTCGCGATCTTACCGGCGTTTTCCCGGCGGAATGCCGCGAGCGCCGGGGGAAGCTTGTTCCACGCTCCTTGATCGCCGGGATAGCCTTGGATCATGCAACTGGGCGTCAATGTGCCGAACTTCGGGCCCGGCACCGATCCCGCAGTGCTGCGCGAGTGGGCGCGGATCGTGGAGGGGCTCGGCTTCGACCTCCTCATGGTCTCCGATCACGTGGCCGTCACCCCGGACGTGGCGCAGCGGTATCCGGAGCCGTTCTACGAGCCGTTCACCACACTGTCCTGGCTGGCGGGCGTCACCACCAGGCTGCGGCTGGGCACAACCGTGCTCGTGCTGCCCTACCGGCACCCGCTGCTGGTGGCGCGCATGGCCGCCAACCTCGACCAGCTCAGCGGCGGCCGGTTCGTGCTCGGGGTGGGCGTGGGCTGGGCCCGTCAGGAGTTCGACGCGCTCGGCGTGCCGTTCACCGAGCGCGGCAAGCTGACCGACGACTACCTGGCCACCCTGCGGGAGACCGTCTCGGTGCCCATCTGGGTCGGCGGCAACAGCGACGTGGCGATCCGGCGCGCCGCCCGATTCGGCGACGCCTGGCACCCGCTGCGGGTCACGCTTCCCTGGCTGCGTGCGGCCGTGGCGAAGCACTCGCTGTCCGCCTTCGCGCCCCGCATCGCCCTGAAACTGACCACCACACCGGTCGACGACCCCGAGCGGCTGGCCGGCGTCGGCACCATCGAGCAGATCCTCGACGACCTCGACCAGCTTCGCCAGCTCGGCGCCGAAGCCGTCGTGCTCGACCCGTATCACGGAGATCCCGAAGATACCCGCAGGCCCGAAGCAGCCTGGCAGGCGTTGACCGCCCTGGCCACCCACCGAAGGAGGACACCATCGTGATCACCAGTGCCGACGAGGAGCTTCTACGGCGTGCCATCGCCATCGCGACGCACGCCATCACCCTGGGTGACGCACCCTACGGCTCCCTGCTGGCCGGCCCGGACGGCACGATTCTCATCGAAGCGCACAACACGGTACGGCGCGACAACGACATCAGCGCCCACCCGGAACTGAAGCTCGCCCGCTGGGCGGCCCGCGAACTCGACCCCGACACGGCCGCACGCACCACCATGTACACGAGCTGCCAGCCGTGCGGCATGTGCGCGGGCGGCATCATCCGCTCCGGACTCGGCCGGGTCGTCTACGCTCTGGCCACCGAGCAGCTCATCGAGCTCAACCCGGCCTCCGGCGCCTGGCCGACCGTGGCCCACGACGGCCCAGCCCTGTTCGACGAGGCACGCGTCCCCATCGACGCCTACTACCGCTCCTGAAAGACGGCAAACCTCACCGGCGACGCCGTCGGAAGCCTGCGGTGAGAGCACCGGTAGACCGGTCGCAGGCCTCGGCGTCGAACCGAGCAGGCCGCCGTTATGAGCAGCAGCTGGACCCGCGTCCGCCTGCGCCTCACCCCACAGTGGATGGCATCGAGGCCGTGACCGGAATCGAACCGGCGTACGATCGGCGGCGCCGGCTTGGCCGCGGCAGCGATCGAGCTCGGTCTCGTCGACGAGCTGCGCATGTTCCGCTGTCCGGTCGTCGTCGGTGGCGGCACGCCCTTCCTGCCGCCGGTCACCGAAGACGTTCGGCTGGACCTGGTCCAGACCAGGACGTTCGGCTCCCGTGTGATCTACGAGCGCTACGGCCGCGCCCGCGATGAGTCGGAAAGGTCCAGTGCCCGCGGAGAGATTTGAACTCCCGACCCTCGCTTTGTAAGAGCGACGCTCTTCCCCTGAGCTACCCGGGCATGCGCGGAGAGGATGGGATCGGACCACGAGGAGGCTCACGCCCCTGCGCCGCTTCCATGATCGTTGGCCTCTCCATCGCTCCGGCGGCTGGACTCGAACCAGCACCTGTGCGGATCAACAGTCCGCTGCCCTACCGATTGGGCGACGCCGGAATGGTCGCGCGTGCGGGACTCGAACCCGCTTGCCGCAGGTGAGGTGACGGGGCGGATCGGCGTCGGCTGCCCGGCCAGGGACAGCGATGGCAAACGCAGCCGGAGGCCCGATCTTGTGTCACCGTTCGCAGTGGACTTCTTCGCGTACCCGCTCAGACCGGTCAACGGCGCACCCGGTAGCGCAGGTGAAGCACCCGGTTGCCCTGAATCACCACGTCAGGATCCTCCAACAGGTGCTGCGCGTGGACCGACCCGAAGTAGCGCTTGCCGGACCCGAACACGACGGGTACGACGTCCATGCGCACCTCGTCGATCAGGCCCGCGGCAAGCACCTGGCCGCCGACGTCGCCAGCGGCGACCTCGACCATGCGGTCACCCGCAAGCTCCTGCGCCTTGGCCACGGCTGCCTCGACGCCGTCGACGAAGTGGAACGGCGCCTCGGGGTGCCAGCCCTCGGGCCTGCCCCGGTGGGTCACGACGACGACGTGGTCGATCCCGCCCGGAGGCTTCCCGTCCCAGCCGTCCGTCATGTCGAAGACGTGGCGGCCGACGACTGTCACCCCGATCTGGTCCCAGTACGGCCGGGTGTAGTCGTAGGACGTCTGCGACACCTTCAACTCGCCGCTCTCGTCCAACGGGACGTCACCGCTGGACAACCAGTCGAACAGCGGTCCGGGCTGGTTGTTCTCGTCCGCGACGAAGCCGTCCACCGACACCGAGCTGTACATGACCACCTTGCCCACGGGGCTCTCCTCTGCCTTGGGGTGCCCCCAAATTAGCGTGTAGTGAGCTGTCGCTCTTGTAAGAAATCAATCGGCCGGCAGCGGCCAGCTGTCCAGCACGTGGCCGGGATGTTCGCGCAGGAACCGCCGCCGGACTTCGACGTACCGGGTCGGCGTGAGCCCGGTGAACGCCCGGAACTCGTGGCCGAAGTGGGCTTGGTCGAAGTAGCCTGCGCCACCGGCGAGGTCGCCCCAGTCGATCGGTCCGGCGGGGTTGATCGCGAACACGGTGGCGGCGAAGCGGTAGGTGCGGGCCAGCCGCTTCGGCGTGACGCCGATGAGCTCCTTGAACCGCTGGGCCAGATGAGTGCTGCTGACACCGGCTGCCACGCTCAGGTCGCCGATCGCCACCGCCCCGCTGGTCGCCGCGATGACGCTGCTCGTATGGCGGACCAGCCCCAGGCCGGCAGTCTCGCACAGCCGTCGCATCAGCTCCTCCTCGAGCAGCGTCAGCATCTCGTGCGGTCCGCCCGCCCTGGCCAGCCGGTCTCGCAGCTCGGCAATGGCGGGCCGGCCCCAAACCTGCTCTACCGTCACCGGCCGGTCACACAGCTCGGCCGCAGGCATCGGCAGGAACGGCGCCAGCCCCCACGGCTTGAAGTGCACGCCGACGGACCGGGTCCGGAGTGGGTAGCCGAACTCCAACGCGCGGGTGGGCATGGTGACCACGCAGCCGTCGGCGTACTCGGCCGTCTCGATGTCGGTGCCGGCGCGGATGCGGAACGGCGCCCCGAGGTTGACGATGAGCAACGCCGACGGCATCGGCGGCAGCGTCAGCCGGGCGTACGGCGGCGCACCCTCCAGGTAGTAAAGGTCGTCGATCAGCCCGTCCAGCGGCGGTCGCGGCACTCTGGACACGTACTCCACGCCCACAGCATCGCAGACGCCATCGGCGTCACCGAAGACACTTTGCATGGTGAAGAGCCCTGAACGCGCGTCTGTGTGCCCCGAGCCGGTGTCGAACCAGCAACCTTCGGCTTGTCGAGCCGACGCTCTCCCGCTGAGCTACCGGGGCGGAAGCGGGGGCGGCATGTGAACCATGCGATCTCCGGCTCATGAGCGCACGTGATGCGTCCCGCGCTGGACTCGAACCAGCGACACCCGCGGCCTTTGGGAAGGGCGGTGCTCCATCCGCTGAGCCAGCGGGACAACAGGTGCGGCACCAGGAACCGAACCTGGCGCACACGGCCTAGAAGAGCGCGAAGCGCATCCGGCGCACGTGCCGCAAAGTGCCCCCGGGGAATTTCGAAATCCCGACCCACCGGTTAAGAGCCGGTTGCTCTTCCTCTGAGCTACGGAGGCATGGCGGAAGGTTGACGAGTCGAACGCCCAGGCTCGCACCTGCCTCCGGCTTTCGAAGCCGGCTGGCCCCCACGGGCCGGAACCCTCCATCGTCGGGTACGAGGGACTTGAACCCCCGGCCTCCGCGTCCCGAACGCGGCGCTCTCCCAAGCTGAGCTAGTACCCGTTGGTCAGGGCGGCTGGAGTCATGCCAGCCACCTCCGGTCACGTCAGACCGGCGCGCTACCACTGCGCCACATCCCGAAGCGAGGTGCGCGCCGCCCAGGGACAGGGGCGGTGGTGATCGGCGTGGCCACCGCTCTTCGCGCTCCTCCCGCACCCCCGGCAGGACTCGAACCTGCGGCCTCGACGTTCGTAGCGTCGCGCGCTCTCCAGCTGCGCCACAGGGGCATGGTGTCGTCGGCGGGCGTTGAACCCACGATGTCCCCCTTGTCAGTGAGGTGCCTCAACCAACTCGGCCACGACGACATGGCGGACGGGACACGATTCGTGGGTCGACCCGGTATCGATCCGGGCAGGCGAGGCTTGCAAAGCTCCGCCGCACACCTGTGCTCGACCCGTGAGTACCCGACCGGGGATTCGAACCCCGCACCTCTCGGACCTGAACCGAGCGCCTCCTCCACCGGGCTAGTCGGGCATGATCTGCGAGCCGCCGGTTGGCCTCGAACCAACCACCTGCGCCTTAACAGGACGCTGCTCGGCCTGACGAGCGACGGCGCGTGGAGCCGGCGGCCGGAATCGGACCGGCGACCCTCGCTGTACAAGAGCGCTGCTCCGGCCTGCTGAGCTACGCCGGCTTGGTGCCCTCGACAGGATTCGAACCTGCACGATGACCAGGACCTCGACCTGGCACCTCTACCAAGGTTGGGCCACGAGGGCATGAGCTGCGGGCGGAAGATTCGAACTCCCACTGCCTGGTTCAGAGCCAGATGTGCTGCCGGTTACACCAGCCCGCAAGGGGCCGGCGAGCCGCGGTCTCGCCGGCCGGCGATCAGCGTTGCACCATGCTCGACCAGGTGGGAACCGTCGGCTGGAGCTCCAGCTCCATGCCTGCCTCGGTCGGGCTTGGGTTCCCCTCCGCTGGTTGCAGGGGTAGCACGCTGATCGTGTCCTGGTAGGTGTTGCGCCCGCCGCGGGAGCGGGGTGGATGTGGTCGACGGTCGTGACCGGCGCCAGGCAGTAGCCGATGACGTTTTCCGTGCGTAGGCCGTACGGGACTCGAACCCGCAACCTTCTGGCTGAGAACCAGGTGAGCTGCCAATTGCTCCAACGGCCCGTGGATCCGGCGGAGACCGCGGTCGCCCGCCCTCAATACCCGCCACCGTGCCCTCCGGACTCGAACCCGAGTCCTCGGGGACTTCACTCCCGTGCGCTACCAGTTACGCCAGGAGGGCATCGGTACGTGGAGAAGAGGGGACTCGAACCCCTGGCCTCCGCCCTGCCGAGGCGGTGCTCTTCCCACTGAGCTACATCCCCATGGCCCGGGACCAGCGAGTCGAACGCTGTGTCTCCCGCTCCCAGAGCGGGCGGGTTGCCGTCTCCCTCGTCCCGGAGGTGTTGCCCCCCGGCCGGCCCGTGTCGGCGCCGGCCGAGGGTCTTGCTATGCCATCCACTGTGGAGTTGAGAAATTGCGACGTCGCCGACCGCGGCCGGGACGAAAAGCAGGGGCGACAGGACTCGAACCTGCAACCTTCGGTTTTGGAGACCGGTGCTCTACCAGTTGAGCTACGCCCCGGTGAGTAGGTCGGGAAACGCAAAAGCCGCCCTATCCCTGGCGGGGTGGGCGGCTTCGCGCATGCGTTTGCGCTAGTCGCGCCGCCACCTCGGCTTCCAGTTCTGCTCGCTCGCGCAGAGGCCGTGGGCTCGCCGGATCGAGAGCAGCACGACACCGCCGCGCGGCATGGACCGCGTGGTTTCGGTGGAGGCGTACTGCAACACGGGGAACTCCTCGGGTTGGTCGGTTTGACCTTGCTCATTCAAGGTAAAGGTGCCGTCCGAGGTTGGCAATGGATATTCAGAGGCACCATTCGTGCGCCTTGGCGATCGATCTGCCGCCAGTCATTGAGGTGCGGGTGCCTGCCCGGCTCGCGGATCCGCCCCCATCGCCGCGGCTGTACGGCCGAGGGCGGCCAGCACCCGAAGAGACAGCGGGCCATTCCTGGCTGGAAAGACGTTGACGAAGATCATCTTGCCGGTTAGCTTGACCACGCTGTGACGTTCCGATGATTCGGGGGCTGGAATGTTTATCGGATCAACCTCGGGTGCGCGCACCCGTCCTACTCGCCGCAGGCTCGTTGCGATGACCGCGTCGCTGGTGCTGTTGGCCGTCGGTTCGGCCTTGCTGACACCGCCCGCGTCGGCGGCCGTCGCGCGGCCGGTCAAGACAAAGGCACCCCTCCCGCCGGCGATCAGCTTTCCGAACGGGAACAGCGTGGTCGAAGGCGGCCAGCTTGCCATCAGGTTCGGCACGAACGGTGACGCCTCGGTGACCAGCTACCGGTACAGCGTGGCTGACACCAACCTGGGCAGCGTGGTCCCGGTGGGGCCTGATGGTGCGGCCAATGTGACGATCGACGTCGGCAACGTGACCGGCGAGCGGTTGGTGTACGCGGTGGCGATCGACCGCCACGGCCGGCTCAGTCCCATGACGCAGGGATCCTTCACGGTGTCCGTCCTGTGGAGCCTCAGGGGCCAGGCGCTCGACATGACCACCTGGCTGCCGGTCGCGGGGGCGACGGTCCGGCTGGAGCCGGTCGGGATCGAGTTTGTTACCGGCCCTGACGGCGGCTTTCAGTTCGCCGTCGGTCCGGGCCTCTACACGCTGACCGGCACTCACGCCGGCCCGCCCAGCCTCTCGGGCAGCAGTCAGCAGCTGGAGGTTGACGGTCAGGGACTGTGGTTCGACCTGTACCTGTTCCCAGACTCCGAGAGCTGATGACCAGTACCCATCGCGATGAGATGGGCCCGCTCGATGGCCCCGGCGCCCGGCGCCGGGGCCATCGTGGTGCCGGCTCCCGCCGGGGGAAAGCATGACATCGCCGTACGTCCACCAGTGCGTTGTTGACGCGCGACATTGCCAGAGCCGCATACCATGTGCGGCTATGACACGTCGAGCCGCGATGGCCGGCATTTCTGCGGTAGTGCTGCTCTTACCGGGTTGCTCGGCTGGCGCGCGGACGGGAGACGAACCCGCCCCGGCGGCGACCGTCAGCGCTGACGCCGCCACTACGGGCAAGGCGATCGACCTGCTGCGGGCGGGTACGGAGTTCATCGACCAGACGAGCTTTCGCGCCGACGTCGACATCGCGAGTCAGGTCACGACGCTGTCCCGCACCGACAACGCCAACAAGCGCGCCGACGCCACGGTTTCGGCGTTCGGTCGGGTCACCGAGATCCGGATGATCGACAATGCGGTCTACATGAAGACCGACCTGGACCTCCCTGGTGTCGGCCCCGGATGGATGACCCTCGACCCGGCGCGGGTGCCGGCAGACTTCGCGCTGAGCTTCGCCCCAGGCAAGAACGATCCCGGCGGTTCGGCCCGCCTCATCAACGCGATCGTCACCGCACGGGCAGACGGCTCCCACATCACCGGGACGATCGACGTGACCCGGATCGGCCCGGGCAACGGGATCAACTTCCGCCCCGGTCCGGGTGGCACGTTCCCCGGCAGCGCGCGCAGCCAGGCGTTCCGCGCAACGCTGGATGCCGAGGGCCGGCTGGTCGGTTTCCTGATCCCTGCCGCCGGCGGGATGCCGGACGCGTCCCTGCGCTACAGCGACTTCGGTGCGGCCACCGACGTCACGCGGCCGCAAGGAGCGGTCGCCGCCCCCGACGCCCTGTATCCCCAGCTCGGCCTGAGCGGCTGAGGCCAGTTGGCCGGGTCCGGCTCGTAGCTCGGCCGGCAAGGAGCATCCGGCAGGCGTCTGCCTGCCTCACCCGTTGGTCTTGACGAACTCATCCGCTCATCCCGCCGACCGCGCCTGGCGTGACAACCCGAGTGCGGGCATCGGCCGGACTCGGGTTGACTGTCCCGGTGGATCGTCAAAAGCTCAGCAGTATCGCGCACTCGCACCACCCGATCGCGGCCCCGATCTTCGGCGTGAACGTCAACCGTCTCCTGCGCCGAGCGGACCGGCAACCGGCGGCTCGCGTCCTCGACCTCGGCTGCGGAGAGGCAGGCTGGGCGCTGCAGGCCCTCGCCCACTACCCCGACGGCCACGCGGACGGTGTGGACATCAGCCCGTACGCCCTCGAACGCGCCGCGGGCGCCGCCGCCGAACGCGGCCTCGCCGACCGGCTCAACCTGCACGAGCGCGACGCCCGGACGTACGTACCTGACGGCGATTACGACCTGGTGCTGTGCGTCGGGTCGACGCACGCGTTCGGCGGATTCGGCGGGACGCTGGAGCTGGCCGGTCGGCATGTGAATGCCGACGGCATCCTGATCGTCGGTGAGGGGTTCTGGCAGGTCCCGCCGACTCCGGAGGCGCTCGGAGCGCTCAGTGCGAAGCCTGGGGAGTTCACCGACCTCGCCGGTCTGGCCGACGTCGCTGAGCAGGCCGGCTGGACGCCGGTGTACGCCCACGTCAGCGGCGCCGACGAGTGGGACGACTACGAATGGTCGTGGGTCGGCTCGCTCACCGAGTGGGCGCTGGACAACCCGGGCCACCCGGACGCCGCCGAGGCACTCGGCGTGGCCCGGGAGCACCGCGACCAGTGGCTGCGCGGGTACCGCAACGTTCTGGGCTTCGTGACGCTGGTGCTGCGCCGGATGTGATCGAGGTGGCCTCCGGGCCGTAGCAGCCCGGATGACCGGACCTCGGAGTGGACGCATCCGAGGGGCCACTCGTGCTCCCCGGCGCCCGCGGCAGCTGTCAGGAGACCGCAGCCTTCACCAGTTCGACAACCTTCTTCTCCACCATGGGGCTCCACTTCTGGAGCGCGTACGACACCGGCCACATGTCCCCGTCGTCGAGGTTGGCCGTGTCCTGGAAGCTCAGGGTTGAGTACCGGTAGTTGAACTTGCCCGCGTCCTGGAAGAAGACGACGATCTTGCCGTCCGCGTTCGCGTAGGCCGGCATCCCGTACCAGGTCTTCGGCGACAGCTCCGGAGCGGTGGCGGTCACCGTCACATGCACGCGCTCGGCGAGCGCACGGTCCTCCGGCGCCATCTGCGCGATCCGGTCGAGGACCGCCTGAAGTCCGTCGGCCTTCTTGGCGCCCTTCTTGCCCTCGGCGCGCAGCTCGGCGGCGCGCTCCTTCATCGCGGCACGCTCCTCGGCGCTGAAGCCGTCGGACTCGGTCATGGAACTCTTCGCGGGCATTCTCAGGCTGCCTTTCGACGCTCGAGGCTCGGCGTGGTGCCGGCCATCTGAAGGAAGGCTAGGGCTGACGAAACTCCCGACGCTTCTTGATTCCTGATCGGATCGGCGTGCTTCGGGGAGGTCCGAGCGGGACCCGTCAGCGACACCGGCGGGCGTTGAGCCGGGCGGCCTGGCGCGTCAGGTGGTCGCGCTCGGCGAGGTTGGGGGCCTTTCGGGCCGCCTCGGCGTACAGCCGTGCCGCCGTCGCCAGGTCGCCGTCGCGCTCGTGGAGGTATGCCGCCACCGCCGCGTGGCGGGGCAGCGCGTCGTCCAGCGCCGCGAGCGCCGCCAGCCCGGCGCGCGGCCCGTCGGCCTCGCCGACAGCCACCGCGCGGTTGAGCCGGACGACCGGGCTGTCGGTCAGGCGGGTGAGTTCGTCGTACCACTCGACGATCTGCACCCAGTCGGTCTCCTCTGCCGTGGGCGCGTCAGCGTGGAGTGCCGCGATGGCGGCCTGGGCCTGGAACTCGCCCAGCCGGTCGCGGGCGAGGGCCGCCTGGAGGATCTCGACGCCCTCGGCGATCGACTGAGTGTCCCATCGGCCGCGGTCCTGCTCGGCGAGTGGCACCAGGCTGCCGTCGGGCGCCGTCCGGGTGGCGCGCCGGGCATGGTGGAGCAGCATGAGGGCGAGCAGCCCCGCCACCTCGGGGTGGTCGACCGCGGCCGCGAGCTGCCGGGTGAGCCGGATGGCCTCGGCAGCGAGGTCGACGTCGCCGGAGTAGCCCTCGTTGAAGACCAGGTAGAGGACGCGCAGCACGGTGGCGACATCGCCGGGCTGGTCGAACCGCACGCCGGAGACCGTGCGCTTGGCCCGGCTGATGCGCTGCGCCATGGTCGCCTCGGGCACCAGGTAGGCCTGGGCGATCTGGCGGGTGGTCAGCCCGCCGACGGCACGCAGCGTGAGCGCGACCGCGGACGACGGCGTCAGCGACGGGTGGGCGCACAGGAAGTAGAGCTGGAGCGTGTCGTCCACCGCGGGCGCGGACCCGGGCGCCGGTTCCTCGTTGAGGAGGTCCTCACGCCGGCGGCGGGCGTCGTCCGCCCGGGTCGCGTCGAGGAACCGGCGCCAGGCCACGGTGATCAGCCAGCCCTTCGGGTCCCGTGGTGGGTCGGCCGGCCAGACGCGGACCGCCTCGACCAGCGCGTCCTGCACGGCGTCCTCGGCCGCCGCGAAGTCGGCTCCGCGGCGGACGAGGATCCCGAGCACGCTCGGCGTGAGGCTCCGGAGCAGGGCCTCGTTCATCAGGTCACTCCGTGATGGTGGGCGGAGCGGTCAGGAAGGGGCGTACCTCGATCCACTCGTGGATCGGCTTCCCGCGCGCGCCGGGGGCGGCCGACAACTCCCCGGCCAGCTCGATCGCGCGCTCGTAGCTGTCGACGTCGATCACCATCCAGCCGGCGATGAGGTCCTTGGTCTCGGCGAATGGGCCGTCGGTGACCGGCGGGCGCCCCTCGCCGTCGTACCGGACGAACGTCCCCTCGGGGGCGAGCGCCTGACCGTCGACGAACTCGCCGGTCCCCTCGAGCCGGGCCGCGAAGTCGCGCATGTACTGCATGTGCGCCGAGATCTCCTCCGGCGTCCACTGCTCCATGGGCACGTCGTTGACCGCAGCCGGAGCGCCGCGGTAGTGCTTGAGCAGCAAGTACTTGGCCACGTGTTTCTCCTCGTGCTGGTGCGACCCCGTTCTGGTCACGTTCACCGCGGGGACGGAGCCAGCCGCGGGTTCTCGACATCGCCACCCGACCTTTTTCGAAGTTGGTTTCCCGCCCCCCGCCTGGCTGGTGCCGGCTGCGGTCTCTCGTGCCCCTGCTGGCACCCGCCGGTGTGCCGGCCCCGAGGAGAACCGTGGCCATCACCGCCCGCGAGCAGGCCCAGTCGTCCCACAACCTTCCTCCGGGAATCCTTCCCTGTCGACGCTCCACAGTCATGATCGGACTGCCCGAGGTTCATCGTGACGGTGGTGATCCGGCGGGTCGCGCCGAGCGCCGGCCGCGGCCAGCAGCAAGGGCCAGGCGGACAGAACGGTCCTTGCGCCCAAACGGTGAGGATTAACTACTTGTGGCATCTCTGGTCCTACATGTTACGAAACCCGGAAAATCCTCTTGTTCCACATGAATCGACCTAGCGTTTGGTCATGGCTCGTCTCCTGAGCCGACCAGAACGGAGTGAGGATCATGTCGATGAGGTTTTTGACCAAGCTCGCCGGCGGGATGGTGCTGGGCAGCGCCGCCCTGCTGCTCGCGGCGCCCGCCACCGCGCTCGCCGCGACCGACGGAGAACGCCAGGAGCCCACCGCCTCGGACCGCGGCCAGACGTCGCAGAAGAAGTCGGACGACAAGCCCAAGACTTTCAACCTGCGCGACAAGAACGGTAACGGGGTGACCTGCGCGACCAACAAGCAGATCAACGAGCAGAACATCTCCCAGGTCATCAAGGACAACACCATCACGGACAGCGTCGTCACCTTCAACCTGTCCGCCGCGCAGTCGGCGGCGAACGACAACAGAACTCAGCCCAACACCATCGTCGTCTGCATCCGCGACATCGACGTGGAGGTGGACGTGGAGCTCGACCTGCTCGGCGACCTCCTCCGGATGGTCGAGGCCAGTCTCGGCCAGCCTGGTTCGCCCCTGGGTCAGCCTGCCGCCACGACTGGCGGCGCGTACGCGGGTCCGGACGGAGCCTGGGTGCTGCCGAAGACGGCCGGCGTCGCGGCCGGTGACGGTGGCGCGCTCTCCGGCACCAACACCGGTGCGCTGACGGCGGCCGGTGCCGGCATGATGGGCGCGGGTGTGCTCGGTGGCATCGCACTGCTGCGTCGGCGGTCCGCCAATGGCACTGCCGCCTAGGGCGGCCAGGAGCGCCAGCGGCCGCCACGGTTTCCCGTGGCGTGCCGCTGGCCTCGTCCTGGTCGTCCTCATCACGCTCACCGGAGCAGGATTCATCGCGTTCGCGGCCACGGCTCCCGAACCGGTCGGGCCGCCGCAGCCCGACCCCGCCGCCGCACCGCAGTCCCTGCTGCCACCGCTGACAGACGAAGCCACCACACCAGAGCCGACGCCGAGTGGAGCCGACGCGTCGCCGCCCTCCGGGGGGATCCAGGGCGAGGCGCGCAGTGCTCGCGGCCGCCTCGAAGGCGATCTCGGGTCCACCGCGAGCCGACCGTCTCCCGCACCGAAGCTGGCAGGGATGCCGCGATCGCAGCCCACCCGCATCCGGATCCCGCGGATCGGCGTTGACGCGCCGACGGTTCCGCTCGGGCTGGACCGGAACCAGCAGATCGCGGTCCCACCGGTGAACCAGCCCAATACGGCCGGGTGGTACAAGCTGGGACCAAGTCCCGGTGAGGTCGGGACCGCGGTGGTGGTGGGCCACGTCGACTCACGCGCCACGGGTCGGGCGGTCTTCTTCCGCCTGGGCGCGCTGAAACCGGGAGACGCCATCGAGGTGCCCCGCAAAGACGGCAAGAAGGCCCGCTTCATCGTCGACGGGGTGGCCCGTTACCCGAAGAAGAAGCTCCCGCTGAGCCTGGTCTACGGTCACACCGGCAAGGCGCAGCTCCGCGTGATCACCTGTGGTGGCGACTACGACAAGGCGGCGAAGTCGTACAAGGACAACATCGTGGTGTTCGCGACGATGGCGCCCTGACCCACGAAGATCGCGCTGTTGGTGACACGCCGGCCTGATCGGCGGCGGCCTTGACGCCAGGCTTCCGGCGTCGGATCACGCAGCTAGGGTCGCAACCCCGAGGTCGTGGTGGCGACAAGCCGTTCGACAGCGGCTTCGCCAGACAGTTCGGTGGCCGCATCCAGGGCGTGCAGGCAGTAGGCCGCCAGCTCGGCAGGCGGGGCGTCGTCGCGGACGTGGCCTGCCGCGGCGGCCTCGGTCAGCAGGTCCGCGAGGAATCCGCGCAGGTGCTGCCGCGCGTCAGCGACATGAGGGCCGTGATGCAGGAGCGCCGAGAGCGGGTGGTCACGGTGCTCGTACCGGATCGCGGCATAGGCGTGCAGAACGGCGTGGAGGCGCCGCTCCGGGCCACCGGCATCGAGGCCGACAGTGGCCAGGTGGTGAAGGTGGTGAGTGACTTGACGTTCGTGCCACGCCACCATGATCGCTTGGACGTCCGGGAAGTACTTGTACAGCGTGGCTCGCCCAATCCCCGCGGCCTGCGCGATCTGCGTCATCGTCACTGACGCCAGTCCATGCTGTGCCACGAGGCGAGCCGTCGCATCGAGGATGGCGGCGTGCACCGTCCGGCGGTGCTCCTCGATCGTGTCGTTCCACAACTTCGGCACCGCTCCAGCATACGAGGCGACCAATGCACGTCATGTTGTCTTGACGCGATACGTTCTGTCTTGCAAAATCTCGGGTGTTCGGTGTCGGCGCGCGAGGAGGTTCAGTGACTGAACAGACCCCCAGTGGTGGCCGCAAGTCGGACGGCTCCTCCCGCGGGCCGTCGGACGGGGCAGCAGACGGCCGGGCCGCCAGGGAGCCGGCGGCGGCGACCAGTGGGCCGCCCCGTTGGTTCACGGTGATGGCCGTCGTCGGTGCGGTGTTCCTGTTGCTGGTCGTAGTACTGCTACTCAGCGGTCACGGGCCGAGCCGGCACATGCACGGTGGGGCCGCTGCCAGTGCGATCCAAGGCTCGTCAACAGCCCCTGCTAGTGAGCGTTGAGAGTGTCGGACGTGCGGATGAGTCCGCTTGGGCGCAAGGTCGGTCTGGTGGCGCACGTGGGGTGTTCGGTGGGCTGGCTGGGGGCGATCTTGACGTCTTTGGTCCTGGCCGTGGTGGGGCTGAGTACTCGTGACACCGAGATGGCCAGGGCTGTTTACCTCCTTCTGGAGGTGGTCGGCTGGTATGCCCTTGTCCCCCTGGGCCTCGCCTCGCTGCTGACCGGGCTCGTCCAGGCGCTGGGCACGAGGTGGGGGTTGTTCCGGCACTACTGGATCATCGCGAAGGCTGCGATGAACCTGGTCGCGGTCGGTGTGCTGCTGCTGTACACGCAGACCCTGGCCTATCTGGCGGACCGCGCCCGCGCTCCCGGCTTTGCCGCAGCCGTCGACCGGATGAACGGCCTGTCTCCAGTCGTGCACGCCGCAGCGGCGGTCGCGCTTCTGCTCACGGCGCTGGTCCTGTCCGTGCTCAAGCCGAGAGGGCTCACGCCGTACGGGCGGCGCCGCATCGCCTCGATGC
This sequence comes from Micromonospora sp. R311, assembly GCF_056780015.1. Classification (NCBI taxonomy): domain Bacteria; kingdom Bacillati; phylum Actinomycetota; class Actinomycetes; order Micromonosporales; family Micromonosporaceae; genus Micromonospora; species Micromonospora sp. R311. Next base: position 55,046 of record NZ_JBSWCE010000036.1, on the reverse strand, counting down.
TCCGCAGCGACGGCGCTGCCCTCAGGACGAGGCGGGTCGGCATCCTGCCGTAGCGGAGCCGGCGAGTCGCAACGGGAGGCGCGGCATCGGTGGGGCATTCGCCAACGGTCGAGTCGACAACGCGGGCGGCCGGCAGCGACCGGATGAACGCGCCGGCTTCCTGCGGTGAGATCCCCTCACCCGAAGAGATGAGCCCGGTCGCCGCCACCTTCTGCGGACCGCCTACCCACCCATGGGTCAGCTACGGCTCGACAGTGTCGTCTCAGCCCGCACCCGGATGAAGTACTCAGAATGCGACCGGGTGCCCGCCGGATGTGGCGGGCAACGACTCGGCCAAGCGTGCGGAGAGGCCGTCCGGCGGTTTCCACCAATGCGACGGATGGCGGCTGCGGCCGGAATGGGGCTGCCTGATGGGCGGGTGATTCTCCTCCTGCTCCGCCAGGTTCGCAGTGTTTTCAGGAAACTGCGCCGGGTAATCGGTGGCCGAGAGCCCGGCAGCCGGTCGTGAGACCGGGACGCCGGGAGTGTCCGAGGCACCTACGGCGTACCGCGGGCGTTCTCTCCCCCGCGGTACCGCGCCTTCCCTGGAGGCGTTGACCCGATGGGAGCTTGATGATGAAGTCACGGGTTCGACAGAGCACGCTGTCCGTTGCTCTCCTGGTCACCGGTGGCGCTGTTGCCGCTCCGGCGATGGCAGCTCACGCCAGTCCCGCAGTAGACAAGCCGCCCGTTACGGTGCAGCTACCGCAGGAGTCGCAGCCGCCGCCGGAGCCGCCCAAGCCGCCCCAGCCGCAGCCGCCTCCGGACGAGGACAACCGGGTGCTGGAGCACGACTACCAGAAGCAGCCGAACGGCTACTACTGTGCCCCGGCCGCAACCCGGATCGCCCTGTCCACGCAGGGCAAGGTCCTGAGTCAGAAGGAGGTCGCCCAGAAGTTGGGCACGACCGAGGCCGGCACGAACTCTGCCAACGACACCACCCGGGTGCTCAACGAGGTGACCGGCGGTGGCTATGAGACCACGGAGATCGGTGGCGTCAACGCCACGCAGGAGCAGGTCGACAAGCTCCGTGCCGACGTGGTTGAGGCGGTCGACGCCAAGCGGGGCGTAGTGGCCAACACCATGGGAACGGGAGTTGACACCGAGGGTGAGCAGCATGTGTTTCCCAGTGGGCACTACGTGACCATCGTCGGGTACGACGACCACGGCGACAGGCTGAAGGTCGCCGACCCGTACGACCCGGAGAAGCACTACTGGATGACCGACCAGAAGATGGCCAACTGGATCGCCGCCCGCGGCTACTCCAGCTGATACCACCCGCCACCCGCCGCAGTCCGGCTCCAACACCCCGAGGGCCCGGACTGCGGCCCTACGCGCTCGGAGACCGGACGCCATTTGCCCTGTCCGGCTACCGGGCGACGTACCACTGTCGTGACTCCGATCGCCTCCGCCGACAGGATGGTGATCACGATTCTGGTGGGGGCCAGGCGGTGCGGAAGGTGCGACGGTAGGCGTCCGGCGGTACACCGACCGTGCGGTTGAAGTGTCGGCGCAGCGTCGTGGCGGTTCCCATGCCGGCCGCCTCCGCGATGGCGTCGATGCTGCTGTCGGTCTTCTCCAGCAGTTCCTGGGCCCGGCGGATCCGCTGCGTCGACAGCCACTGCAACGGGGTGGTGCCGGTTACCGACTTGAAGTGGCGGGCCAGGTTGCGCGAACTCATGTTCGCCCGGCGAGCCAGGTCCTCCACGGTCAGTGGACGGTTCAGCCGTTCCATCGCCCAGGGGAACAGGTTGGCGAGGGGATGGTCGTCGCGGGCGGGTACCGGCGTGGTGACGAACTGGGCCTGGCCGCCGGCGCGGTGCGGCGGCACGACCAGGCGGCGGGCGACGGCGTTAGCGACCGTCGAGCCGTGGTCGCGGCGGATCAGGTGCAGGCACAGGTCGATCGCGGCGGCTTTGCCGGCAGAGGCGAGCACGTTGCCGTTGTCGACGTAGAGCACGTCCGGGTCGACCTCTACCCGGGGATAGCGGGCGGCCAGCGCCTCGGTGTGGGCCCAGTGCGTGGTCGCGCGCAGCCCGTCCAGCACCCCGGCGGCGGCCAGCACGAACGCACCGGTGCACAGTGAGACCATCCGGGCGCCCGCCGCGTGGGCCGCGCGGACGGCGTCGAGCAGGTCGGGTGGCACGTCCGCGTCGATGTCCTCCACGGCAGGGATGATCACGGTGTCGGCGCGGGCGAGTCGGTCCAGCCCGTCGTCAGGTTCCATCCGGAATCTGCCGATCCCGACCGGGCCCGGGCCGCAGACCACGAGGTCGTACCACGGGTCTGCCAGGCCCGACGGGTCGCGGACGAAGACCTCGCAGGCCATGGCGACCTCGAAGTGCAGCATCCCGTCGGTGGCGGCGAGCGCGACGGTGGCCATGTCCGAAATTGTACGGGCGATGGCGTTCCAGACACTGGTCGGGGCCGGCCGCCGCGGAGAGGATCTTCTCAGTCGATCTTTCGAGGAGCATGGAGGAACCGCAGATGGGTTCTGGTCAGACCGTGGCGGTGTTCGGTGCGTACGGACACACCGGGCGGTTCGTGGTGGCGGAGTTGCGTGATCGCGGGTTCGTCCCGCTTCTCCTCGGTCGCGACGCGGGCAAGCTCCAGGCGTTGGCGTCGTCGCATCCTGGGCTCGAACACCGGGTGGCGTCGGTCGACGATCCCGCCTCGCTCGACCAGGCATTGAAGGGCGCGGCCGCGGTCATCAACTGCGCCGGCCCGTTCGCCTCGACCGCGGCCCCCGTGATCGAGGCCGCCCTGCGCATCCGGATCCCGTACGTGGATGTGGCGGCCGAGATCGAGGCCAACCTCGATACCTTCACGCACTTCACCGACCGCGCTGGGACTGCGGGCGTCGCGGTGGTCCCGGCGATGGCCTTCTTCGGCGGGCTCGGCGATCTGCTGGTCACGACGGCGATGGGCGACTGGACGGCGGCTGACGAGGCGCACGTCGCGTACGGACTGAGCAGCTGGCACCCGACGGCCGGAACCCTCTCCTCCGGCACCGTCTCCCGGGACCGGCGCGACGGCCACCGTGTCCGCTACACCGGTGGCCGTCTGGAGTACTACGTCGACGAGAGCGACCTGCCGGCCCTGGACTGGGACTTTCCCGCTCCGATGGGTACCCGGCCCGTCCTCGGCGGGTTCACGATGGCCGACGTCGTCACCGTCCCCAGCCACCTGTCCATCCCCGAGGTGCGCACGTACATGACCGTCGACGCGGCCAAGGATCTGGCTGGCGCGGACACGCCCGCACCGACTGCGGTCGACGAGCGTGGGCGGTCGGCGCAGACGTTCACCGTCGACGTCATCGTGCGCTCCGGCGACACGCGACGACGCGTCGTCGCCAGCGGCCAGGACATCTACGCCATCAGCGCACCGCTGGCGGTCGAAGCGGTCCGTCGGATTCTCGGTGGTCAGACGAGGACGAGCGGCGTCGCCTCCGCCGGCGAGATCTTCGACGCGCCCGACTTCCTCCGCGCGCTGTCCCCGTACATCTCGCTCGAAACGCGCCACGTGTCTCGGGCGTCGCAGCCCGCCTGATCGTCCGGGACCGGGCGATGCGCGGTCGCCTCGTGCGATCCAGCCATGCGGTGAGCGGGGTTCCCGGCAGGGCTCAGAGCCAGGGTGGTGGGCCCTCGAAGGTGAGGGTGTGCACGTCGAACAGGACGGCCGCCTCCACGCCCAGCGCCGGCCCGCTCTGGCGGGCCGCCCAGGTGAGCAGCGGCCCGGGTTCGGGCCCGGCCACGCCCAGGCCACGGGTGTACTCGGCGTGCGCGGCCAGCGAGGCGATACCGCGCTGCAGCGGCTCGCCGGTGACGTCCACGCCGTGCGTGGGGCGCTCGGCGCCGGCGAAGCAGACGTAGCGCACGCCACCCCAGGGCAGTAGCCCCTCGTCCACGAGTTCCGGGAAGATCCACCGGTTGCCCGCGTCGCGGGCGGCGTCCAGCGTGGCCAGCCCCACCGCCCGGTGGTCGGCCTGGTTGGTCATGCCGCCCACCATGCGGACGGTGAAGGCGCCCGAGACGATGACCTCGGGTCGGTGCCGGCGGATCGCCCGGACGATGTCCCGGCGGAGGTCTGGACCGTACTCGACGACCCCGTCGCGGTGGTCGAGGAACTCCACGACGTCCACGCCGACCTCCCGGGCCCCGGCGCGCTGCTCCTCCTCGCGCAACGGCGCGGCCTGATCCGGGTGCATGCCGTCGATCCCGGCTTCGCCCCGGGTCGCCAGCAGGTAGCTGACCTGCTTGCCCTGTGCGGTCCAGCGGGCGATCGCCGAGGCCGCGCCGTACTCGATGTCGTCAGGGTGTGCGGCCACCGCCAGGCACCGCTCCCAGTCCTCCGGCAGGGCCGGTAGAAGCTCATCCACAGCCCACACCGTAGCCGCCTCTCCGTCGATGCGGCGCCGCCGCGTCGGCAACATGGACAACCGTCGAGCACGCGATACTGGGCGGGTGGATCCCAGCCGGCTGCACCCGCAGGCACGGGCGGCGATGCAGGTCCAGCAGCGCGTCCCGCTCACCCGGGCGACCCTGCCGGCGGCACGGCTCAGCATGGTCCAGGCGACCCCGGCCGAGGTGGGCAGCGCACCGGCGATCCGGTCCGTGGTCACCGTCGACGCCGGCGGCGTGCCCGCCCGCCTCTACCGCGACGGCGAGCACGACGCGATGCCGGTGGTCCTCTACGCCCACGGCGGGGGCTGGGTGATGGGCGGCGTGGACACCCACGACGGGCTGTGCCGGCACCTCGCGGCCGCGTCCGGCTGGGCCGTGCTCTCGGTGGACTACCGGCTCGCGCCCGAGCATCCATACCCGGCCGCGGTGGACGACATGGCGCGGGCGCTCGCCTGGCTGCGCGGGCCCGGGGCGGCTCGGCACGGCCTCGACCCGGGCCGGATAGCGGTGGCCGGTGACTCCGTGGGCGGGCACCTCGCGGCGGTGACCGCTCGGCGCGCCCGGGATGCGGGGATCCGTCTTGCGGGTCAGCTCCTCATCTGCCCGGTCATCGACCCCGCGGCCGACTATCCGGCCCTGGACGAGTACGGCCTGGACCGGGAGGAGATGGGGTTCTTCTGGGATGCGTTCGCCCCACCCGGCGTGGACCGTACCCAGCCGGATCTGGACCCACTGCGGGCCGACCTCACCGGCCTGCCTCCCGCCGTGGTCATCACCGCCGAGCTCGACCTGCTGTCGGCCGAGGGCGAACGGTACGCGGCCAGGCTGCTGGCGGCCGGCGTTCCCGTCACCGCGACCCGGTATCAGGGGCTGATCCACAATTTCCCGCGGAAACTGGCCCTGTTCGACGCCGCCCATATCGCCCTGGCCCAGTTGGCCGCCGCGCTGAACCGTTGGTGACCGGCCCGCCCGGACCCATGGCGGTGGCTCGACCAGCGCACGCGCACGGCACTCCACGTCGAACGGCTCGACACGTGCCTACCGGGCGACAGTCGCGGGAAGACCTCCGTGACGCTGCGACAGACCGAGCATCGACGAACACATCGTGCCAGGATGGTCGTCGTGTCCGGTCGCGCCCTGAGCTTCGGAGTGGTGGCGGAAGCATACGAACGGTTCCGGCCGGGCTATCCCGTGGAGCTTTTCGACCTGGTGATGACGTACGCGGGTCAGCCGGTCCGGACTGCCCTCGAGATCGGCGCCGGGACAGGCAAAGCAACTCGTCTGTTCGCGCGGCCGGGGGTCACGGTCACCGCGACCGAGCCCGACGGGGCCATGCTCGCCGAGCTGCGTAAGCACGTGCCAGCAGACGTCAAGACCGTGCAGGCCGCGTTCGAGGACCTGCGACCGGGCGGGAGCTACGGGCTGGTCTACGCGGCAGCGGCGTTGCACTGGACGAACCCGGAGGGTCGCTGGTCGCGCATGGCCGGGCTCCTGGAGCCGGGTGGCGTGTTCGCCTCGTTCGGTGGGCCGGTCCAGCTGGCTGACCCGGTGGTGGAGGAAGCCGTGCGCGCGGCCCGGGCACCGTTCCTGGAGAGCGACGAGATTCCGTCTCCCGATGGGACGCCGCCGGAACACGAGATGCAGTGGCCGGGTACGGAGCTCCAACGGTCTGAGTGGTTCGCCGATGTCCGGCAGTCCATGATTGAGCGGCGCCTGACGGTGAGCGCCCGCGACTACGTCGGCCTGCTCTCGACCATCTCGGCCTATCTCGAATTGCCGACCTCCGAGCAGGAGCAGGTATATCGGCGGATCATGCACGTCCTGCCGGAGACGGTGGAACTCGCCGCCGACATCACCGTCCATGTCGCCCGTCGGCGCTGAGAGAGCCCCTCGCCGGCTGCCGTCACCCGCCGGGGGATATCGGCGCTAGGGCTTCCAGCCGGGATCGCGGCCGGTGAGCCCGAGGACCCGGTCGAGCAGGGGAGCGTCGGCGGGCGGAGTGATCGACGGCCCGAACAGGCCGGGGGTGCCGTCGCTGCTCGCCTGTTGGGACACCAGGCGGTGGACCGTCTCGACGATCTGCTCATCGACGTCGTAGGGCTGACCGGTCGCACGGGCGAGATCCCATCCGTGGATGACCAGCTCGTTCAGCGCGACGATGCCCATGACCCCGGCCGGCAGCACCACCCCGCCTGCCGCGGCGTCGCCCGTCCAGGCGGCCGGCTCACGCCACGCCGCAACCAACTCATCGAGCTGCACCGGCAGACGCGTGCGCCACTGCGGGTCGAGCTTCGCCATCGAGGGATCGCCGGGGCCGGCGGGCGCGGCGTCCGGCCCCTTCTCAGCAGCTGCCCGGAACGCGACCGTCAGCCCCATGACGTGGTCGAGCAGATCGCCGACCGTCCACCCCTCGCACGGGGTGGGACAGGTGAGCTGGTCGTCGGTCACTTTCCGCAGCAGTGCCTCCAGTGCGCGTGCCGGGGGCTCGAAATCCACGTTGCCGTCGTTGCCGGTCATCTCGCTCCTCCATCCTGGGATGCCTCTGGACGCTACGCGCCGGGACCGACAAGACGGGTGGAGAGCCATGGCGGCTGACGGAGCGTTCGAGGCGGGCGGAAGCTCTTCTCGAAGCTGATGGCGGTCGCCCAGCAAACCTAGTCGGCAGGGGAGACCGTGCAGTCGGACCCCGCGGCTTCGACGTTCCAGAGCCGCCCGAGCGCCGCCACCTGGTGCAGGCGGATCGAGCCGAGTTCGTCGGGGACGTGGGGGTCGGCGACGAGCCGGCCCTCGCGCGGTTCGATGCCGAGCATCGTGCGGAGGAACAGCAGGGGCGCCCCGCTGGCCCAGGCCTGGGGATTGCAGGCGGTCGGGTACGGCACGGGCTGGCGGCCGAAGGACCGGTCGTAGCCGGAGAACGCCTCGGGCAGCCGGTGGTCGGAGTAGCGGGAGGCTTCCAGCATCGCCATCGCGATCCGGTTGGCCTCGTCGCGGTGACCGTAGCGGGCCAGCCCCGCCGCGATGATCGAGTTGTCGTGTGGCCAGACCGTGCCGACGTGGTAGCCGATGGGGTTGTAGCCGACGTCGGCGGTGGACAGGGTGCGTACGCCCCATCCGGAGAACATCTCGGGTGACATCAGGTGTCGCGCGACCTGTCCGGCGCGCTCGTCGGGGACTATGCCGCTCCACAGCAGGTGACCCATGTTGGAGGTCATCGAGTCGATGGGCCGCTTGTCGCCGTCGAGACCGACGGCGTAGTACCCGCCCCGGTCGGGGATCCAGTAGTCCCGGTTGAACCGTTCGCGCAGGCGCGCGGCTTCGGCCCGTAGGCGCCGGGCCAGGGTGGGGTCCTGCCACGGTCCGTCGGCGAGTTCGGCCATTCGCAGTTTCGCGTCGTACGTGTAGCCCTGCGTCTCGCAGGTGGCGATCGGTAGGACAGGTATCGTCCCGTCGGCGTACTGCACGCCGTCGGGAGAGTCCCGCCAGCACTGGTTGCCCAGGCCCTGGGTCGAGCGGGTGGCGTATTCGACGTAGCCGTCGCCGTCGCGGTCGCCGTACCGGTCGATCCACCCCAGCGCGGCGTCGGCGTTGTCCCGCAGCCGGTGTAGGAGGTCGGCATCCCCGGTCCACCGCCAGTACTCCGACAGGAGGACCAGCCACAGCGCGGTGGTGTCCGCGCCGCCGTAGTAGGGGTGGTAGGGCTTGAGCCCGAGCTGGGTGAGCTCGCCCGTGCGGTACTCGTGGAAGATCTTTCCCGGCTCCTGGTCCGTGAAGTCGTCGTACGTCTTCGCCTGATGGGTGGCCAGCACGATCAGGGTGCCCCGGGCGACCTCCGGCCCGCAGGTCATGGTCTGGTACGCGGTGATCAGCGTGTCGCGACCGAAGGCGGTGAGAAACCAGGGCAGGCCCGCGGCGAGCAGGACCACCGGTTCCCCGGCGACGGTCTTCTCGATCCGCATCGACACGAGGTCAACCGCCGACTTGTGGTAGACGTCGCGGAGCAGGTCGGCATCCGCGTGCAGGTGTGGCTTCTCCGCCGCCCATCGGGTCGTCGGGTCGTGCGGCCCGTGATCGAACGCCTCGCCGAACCCGCGCACCACCGGCCGAAATCTCTCGTCGCCGCAGCGCAGCGGAACGCTCAGGTCGCAGCTCCACCGCTGTCCCCGTTCCAGGCGTACGGACCACACGAGGGTGTCGCTGTCGATCAGGTCGGCCGGCGGGTCGGCCTCGACGCGTACCGACGCCGCGTAGCTGCCGTTGCGGTACCGGAAGGCGAGGGCCGAGCCGTCCGGTTCGTGCTGGCGGGTGATGTCCGGGGCGCGGTCGCGGCCGGACTCCTTGATCTCGAACAGGTCCGCGAAATCCGTCCCGACGGCCAGGCGCAGTCGGATGGTCACCGGCTCGATCCCGAAGTACCGCAGTTCGACCCGCTCGTAGAGGCCGTCACCGACGAAGCGCTGCCGTCGCACCCCGACCCGGTTGGCGGGCAGGCCGGGTAGGCCGGAGTTGGCCAGGAAGAACGCCGCCGAGTAGGCGTCGACGGTCCCCGAGGAGAGCACCAGCAGCTCGGCGTCGTCGATGGTCAACTCCCAGTGGTTGAGGAACCGGGTGTCGTCGTGCACCAAGCCGCCGATGGAACCTCTCGGCACGTTCCCACAGGCGTCGGAGAACATGAAGGTGCGGCCCTCGAGCACGCCGACCGCGTCGGGCCCCAGTTCCGGCGGCAGGTCCCGGCAGGCGCCGCTCGGAACCCCCGGCCGGGTCGCTGCGCCCGGCATCGGGTCCGCAGGTGTCGGCCGCCGTGATGTCGCCGTCACCACACCTCCTCGATTCGACACGTGTTCGCCCACTGCCGGGCCTCGAAGCGGAAGGTCCCAGCCGGGTCGCCGTCAGGACGTGGTCAGTCCGGCCGGTGGGTTCCCGGCCACGCGCAAGTCATCCCGCGCCATCCGTTGCCGACCCGAACCGGTGGGGACCTCGGCGTCCGGACATCCCCGCCCATGACGCCCGATCGACGCGCTGCAGCACGCGAGCCGGGAGGAGGTTCGCGAGCGAGGGGAGTTTCCGCCGAACCGTGCCTGAACCCCGCTTTCGGCCCAGCTGTGGGGTTCGACATCTCGACACCGCACCGGCGCGCTCAGTCGGTCAGATGGCGCCGCCGTTGGCGAACAGCACCTGGCCGTTGACCCAGCGGCCGGGGCCGGCGAGGAACGCGACGACCTCGGCGACGTCCTCGGGGGTGCCGATCCGCTCCAGTGGCGGCTCGGCGGCGATCCGGGCGATGGTCTCCTCGTCCTTGCCGCGCAGGAACAGTTGGGTGGCGACCGGGCCGGGGGCGACCGTGTTGACCGTGATGTCGCGGCCGCGCAGTTCGCGGGCGAGGATCAGGGTGATCGCCTCCACTCCGCCCTTGGTGGCGGCGTACGCGGCGTACCCGGGTCGGCTGAACTTGGTGATCGAGCTGGAGATGTTGATGATGGCGCCGCCGGCGCGCAGCCGGCGGGCGGCCTGCTGGGTGACCACGAGGGCGCCGCGCAGGTTGGTGCGGATCACCCGGTCGATGGTCTCGAGGTCGAGATCGACCAGCTGGCCCATCGGCATGATGCCGGCCATGTTCACCACCACGTCGATCCCGCCGAACTCCCGCTCCGCGGCGTCGAACAGGGCGTTGACCGCGTTCTCGTCGGCGACGTCGGCCTGGACCGCGATCGCCGTGGCGCCGGCGCCGGTCAGGGTCGCCATGGTCGCGTCCGCGTCGGCCTGGTTGCCGGCGTAGTTGACGACGACCGCGCAGCCGTCGCCGGCCAGCCGCTGTACGACCTGCCGTCCGATGCCACGGGAACCTCCCGTGACGATCGCGACGCGTTGTGCTGCGCTCATGCTGACCCCCCGTCGACCCGTGCTCCTCCGTCGAAACTAGGCGTCGCGCCGCGCCGGCACCGGTCAAACGAATCATCAGCTCGGCGGAAGGGCGCGGCGAGCACATCCCGCTGCGCCGGCTCCCGGCGACCCACGCCGACGCGTCGGGACCTCGACCGGGGCGACGTTGCCACGCGGCTCGGGGCGGCCGAGGGACTCGCGATGGAGCCACTCGGCCGCCCCGCCGAGCTAGAGCCGGTTCAGGCGCTCGGACACGGTCATCTAGCGCAGCGACCGGAAGCCCGCGCGGACCTCCTCCACGAAGGCCTTCGGCTGCTCCCAAGCCGCGAAGTGGCCGCCCTTGTCGAGCCTGTTGTAGTGGATGAGGTTGGGATAGGCCTTCTCCGTCCAGCTCTTCGGAGCCTGGTAGAGCTCGTCCGGGAAGACGCTCACGGCGACCGGGATCTTGGTGCCCTTGACGCCGAAGAACGAGAACGTGTTCTCCGCGTAGAGCCGCGCCGCGGAGACCCCCGAGTTCGTCAGCCAGAAGTGGGTGATGTTGTCGAGGATGTCGTCGCGTGTCAGGCCCTCGGTCTGCCCGGCGAACGACCGGGATTTCAGCGCCAGGCTCGCCGCGTCATGGTCGAGCATCCACGCCGCCAGGAAGACGGGCGAATCCGCCAAGCCGGTCAGCGTCTGCGGGCGAGCCGCCATCTGCAGGGCGTAGGTGACGTGCTTCCAGACGAAGTCCAGCTGCTCGCACGTGGCCCGCTCCTCGTCGGACAGGCCGACGGGCAGGTTCTCCAGCGCGTTGGCCGCCCCGATGATGTTCTTGTGGAACAGGTTGTCGATCTCGGCCGGGATCACACCCGGCATGTTGGTGTGGATACCGAGCAGCCCCTCCGGCGCCTCCGCGCCCATCAGGTCCACGACGACCGCGCCCCAGTCGCCGCCCTGCGCCACGAACCGGTCGTAGCCGAGGCGCTTCATCAGCTTCACCCAGGCGCGACCGATGCGGTCCGGGCCCCAGCCGGTCGTCGTCGGCTTGCCCGAGTACCCGTAGCCAGGCATTGACGGGATCACCACGTGGAAGGCGTCCTCCGCGGTGCCGCCGTGTGCCGTGGGATCGGTCAGCGGCTCGATGATCTTCAGCTGCTCGATGATCGAGCCCGGCCAGCCGTGCGAGACGATGAGCGGCAGGGCGTTCTCGTGCTTCGAACGAACGTGGACGAAGTGAATGTCCAGCCCGTCGATCTCGGTGATGAACTGCGGCAGGGCGTTCAGCCTCGCCTCGCACTTGCGCCAGTCGTACTCCGAGGCCCAGTAGCGCGCGAGTTCCTGCATCGTGGCGAGCTGCGGGCCCTGCGACTGGTCGTCGACGGTCTCCTTCTCGGGCCAGCGCGTGGCCAGGATGCGCTCACGCAGCGCCTTGAGCTCCGCCTCGGGGACCTCGACCGTGAACGGCCGGATCGCCGGGGCTTCCGGGGTGGCAGACATCTGTGTTCCTTTGCTGTGTCGATTGGCGGTCGAGAAGGGCTCGGCCCCTCGTACCGGGACAAAAGAGGCATGCGCCGGGTGCTTTGTCGGGAGGGCGGCTTCGGTGAAGACGCCGCCCGGACTTCGGCTAATTCCGCATAAAGCGGTCCTCCTGCTGCGGCCTCGTCAGCGACCCGGTGTCGCTGGCCCGTCCACCATCGCCCGGGCGGGCGTCCGTCGCCCCAGGGAAACCCCCGGGTGTGTTCCCCTGACCGAAACCCCGGGGTCGCGTTCGCGCCCGCGGCGCCGAAAGTGCGCAAATATCGCGGAAATGCCAGAAACGGTCACGAACGAGGTCGGGTTGCGCGTGAAGGTTTGCCCAGGCGGGCCGACCCGATCTGAGTAAAATGACCGTATTGGCCGCACGACTACCCAGCAGCGGACCAGGAAGATCGACTCATGGGGGTGCCCGCCATCGATACGCGGGTCGAACTGCGGGGCCGGGGCCCGGAGTTGGCCGCGCTGGAGCGGGTGCTGGCCGCGGCGCGGGCGGGCAACAGCGCGGTCCTGGTCCTCCGCGGTGAGGCAGGGATCGGCAAGACCGCGCTGCTGGAGTACGCGGCCAGCCGGGCCGTCGGGTTCCGTACGGCCGGCGTCGCCGGCATCGAGTCGGAGATGGGGCTTCCGTTCGCGGGCCTTCATCAGCTCTGCGCGCCGATGCTGGGTCAGCTTCACGAGCTGCCGGGGCCGCAGCGCGATGCGTTGTCCGTCGCGTTCGGACTGCGCGAGGGCGAGGCGCCCAACCGGTTCCTGGTAGGCCTGGCTGTGCTCAGTCTGCTGGCCTGTGCCGCCGAGGATCAGCCGCTGGCCTGCCTCGTCGATGACGCGCAGTGGCTGGATGACGGCTCCATGCAGGTGCTGGCGTTCGTGGCCAGGCGGTTGATGGCCGAGTCGGTGGCGTTGATCTTCGCCGTGCGGAAGCCTGATGACGATCGTGAGCTGGCCGGTCTGCCGGAGTTGGTCGTCGAGGGCCTCAGCGAGCCCGACGCGCGTGCCCTGCTGGCTTCGGCCGTCCGCGCGCCGCTCGACCCGCTGGTGCGGGATCGCATCGTCGCCGAGGCGCACGGGAATCCGATGGCCCTGCTGCATCTGCCACAGGCGCTCGCACCCGCTGAGCTGGCGGGCGGATACTGGCTGCCCGGCAGGTACGCCCTGGCGAGCCACGTCGAGAATGCCTGTTACCAGCAGTTCCGGTCGCTGCCTCCGGACAGTCAACGGCTCCTGGTGACCGCCGCGGCTGAGCCGACCGGAGACGGCGGCCTGCTGTGGCGGGCAGCCGGTCTGCAGGAGATCCCGGTGGACGCCGCGGTGCCAGCCGAGAGCGCGGGACTGGTTGAGTTCGGCGCCAGGGTGCGATTCCGCCATCCGCTGGTGCGCTCCGCCGTCTACCGACGGACGCCCCCACCCGACCGCCGCACGGCGCACCGAGCGTTGGCGCAGGCCACCGATCCCCACCTCGATCCCGACCGCAGGGCGTGGCATCGGGCTCAGGCCGCCACCGGGCCTGACGAGAACATCGCCGTCGACCTGGAGCGATCGGCTGACCGAGCTCAAGGCAGGGGCGGCGCGGCTGCCGCCGCCTCGTTCCTGCGGCGGGCGGCGGAGCTGACGCCGGACCCCGCGCGACGCGTCGCCCGAGCACTGGCCGCCGCTGAGCTCGACATCGACGCCGGCGGGACGGAACAGGCCGACAGCCTGCTGGCGGTCGCGGAGGCCGGCCCTCTCGACGACCTGCAGCGTGCCCGACTCGAGCGGTTGCGAGCCCGGCTGGTGTTCTCCCAGCTACGTTGCGCCAACGCACCGCGGCTTCTGCTCGACGCCGCACACCGGCTCGCGCCGCTCGACGGTGCCCTTGCCCGTGACACCCTGCTGGAGGCGGTGGGCGCGGCGATCTTCGCCGGCCGGCTGAGTGAGGGAGCCGGGCAGCGGGAGGTGGCCGTGGCGGTCCGCGCCGGGCCGCCCCCGCCGACCCCGCCACGGACGGTCGACGTCCTGCTGGACAGCATGGCCGGCCTGATCATCGATCGCTGCGCGCCCACCGTCGACGCTCTCCGGCGGGCCCTGGACATCGTCCGGCAGGAGCAGAAATCTGGCGCGACGGACGCGGACAGGCGCTGGCTGTGGCTGGCGTTCCGGGTGATACCCGAGCCTCTCGCACCGGAGATGTGGGACGACGACGCGTGGCACGAGATGGCGACCGGCGCGGTCCGCATCGCCCGCGAGACGGGCGCGCTCTCCGTTCTCCCGATGGCGCTGACCTACAAGGCGGGCTTCCACGTGCACGCCGGTGAATTCGACACCGCGGCGGTCCTGATCGACGAGGCGACAGCGATCTCGGAGGCGGCGGGCGGCGTGCCCATGATGTACACGTCACTGGTGCTCGGCGCCTGGCGTGCACAGGAATCCCAGGCACGGGACCTCATCCAGAGCACCATCGACGAGGTGGGCGCCCGGGGTGAGGGACGGGTGCTCAGCCTCGCCGAGTACGCAACCGCGGTGCTGTACAACGGCCTCGGCCGCTACGACACCGCGCTGGCGGCCGCGACACGCGCCTGCCAGTACGAGGATCTGGGATTCTTCGGCTGGGCCCTGGCCGAACTGATCGAGGCGGCCGCCCGCAGCGGGCAGCCGGCGGCCGCCGCGGCGGCGCTGGACAAGCTCACCGTACGTACCCGGGCGAGCGGCACCGAGTGGGCCCTGGGCGTGGAGGCCTGCTCGCGCGCGCTACTGAGCGACGACCACGAGGCCGACGCGCTCTACCGGGCGGCGATCGAGCATCTCGGACGCTGCCGGATCGTCGTCCAGCTGGCCCGCGCCCGTCTGCTCTACGGCGAGTGGCTGCGTCGCCAGAACCGCCGCCAGGAAGGCCGTACCCAGCTCCGCGCCGCCTACGAGGCCTTCAGCCGGCTCGGAGCCGACGGTTTCGCCGAGCGCGCCCGCAGGGAGCTGCTGGCCACCGGCGAAACCGTACGCAGGCGAACGGCCGGAACGGTCACCGAACTCACCAGCCAGGAGGCCCAGATCGCCAGGCTGGCCAGAGAGGGGCACACCAACTCCGAGATCGCCGCCCAGCTGTTCATCAGTCCACGTACGGTCGAGTGGCACCTCGGCAAGGTGTTCACCAAGCTCGGAGTCAGCTCACGCCGGCAGCTCCGCACGCTGCTCTCCACTCCGGGAGCGCCGGCGGGGTGATGGCGATCAACGAGGCCGGGTGCGCGCGACGCCACCCGGCCCGATGACCGCCCCGGCTCAACCCAGATGCGCCTCGATGGCCGCGATGATGCGGGGACGGAGTTCGGCCGCCCGGATGACCGCGTCGACGGAGCCGACCTCGACCGCACGCTGGATGTTGTGCACGCGGTCGAACTCCGTGGCCACCTCGCCGAGCTTCTCGGCCCGGACCGAGGCGCGGAGCTCGTCGAGTTCCGCGGTCAACGCGGCGCGGTCGGCGCCGGCGGCCGCCGCGACCCGGGCCTCGAGGTCCCGCACCCGCGGGTCGGCCGCGGTGCGGGCGTCGACGTCGCCGGCGAACACCACCGCCGCGGCGGGTGCGCCGCCGAGCACCGACGCGAACGAGCCTTCCAGCGCGAGCACGGTCATGTTGGGGTTCAGCGCCTTCGAGAACACCACGAACGCGCCGCCGTGGTACCGCGAGATCACGCAGAACACGATGGGCCCGCGGAAGTTCACGATCGCCCGGCCGATCTCGGCGCCGTACTCCAGTTGCAGCTTTCGCATCGATTCGGGCGAGCCGTCGAAGCCCGACAGGTTCGCCAGCACCACCAGCGGTCGGTTGCCGCTGGCCGCGTTGATCGCCCGCGCGGCCTTCTTCGACGACCGCGGGAACAGCGTGCCCGCGGTGTAGGTGTCCGGGCCGTCGGTGGGCGGGAAGCCCCGCCGTGGCACGGCCCGTGACTCGATGCCGAGCAGGCACACCGGGATGCCGCCGAGGTGTACGTCCTGCACCACCGCGGTCTCCGCGTCGGCCATGCCCGCCCAGCGTTCCAGCACCGGGTGGTCCTGGTCGGAGAGCGCCCGCATCACCGTCCGGATGTCGAACGGCTTCTTGCGGTCGGGGTTGGCCGCGGCGGAGAAGATCTCGCCGACGGTGGTGAAGTCGCTGCCGGCCACGGCGTGCGGGAAGTCGGAGATGTCCCGGTCGGCGGGGTCGGTGGTGTCCGCCCGCCGCGGCGCGTCCTCGCCGGGTGCGACGTACGTGTGGTCGTAGTGCGCCATCAGCACGTCCCGCGCGGCCGGGAGGTTCGGCGCCCAGTACTGCGCCTGCCCGTTGGGGCCCATCACCCGGTCGTATCCGCCGATGCCGAAGTTGTCCTCCGCGGACACGCCTCCGGAGAAGTCGAGCGACTGCTTGCCGGTGAGCACCATCGCCGAGTCCGGCGTCATCACCAGGACGCCCTTGGTGTGCATGAGCATCGTCGCCTCGGCGTTCCAGTACGGCTGCGCGCCGACGTTGATGCCCGCGACCACGATGTTGATCTCACCGCCGTCCTGGGTGAACTCGACGATCCGCTTGAGCGCCGCGGCCACCCAGTCCATGTTCTCCGTGCCCGACGTCATCGAGATCCGGGCGCCGGCGGAGAGCGCGTACCACTCCAGCGGCACCCGCATCCGCTCGGCCAGGTCCAGCGCGGCGATCACCCGGCGGCACTCCGGCTCCGACAGCGCACCCAGCGACTTCGTCGGGTCGCCGAGCAGCACCACCCGGGTGACGCCCTGCGGGTGCCGTGGGGTGGGCGTGGTGACCAGGCCCGCGACGATCGCTGCGCTGTTGCGCCCCTTCGGCCGGTCCACCGGCACCAGGGCGTGGTCGTCGTCGAGGTCGTGCTCGACGAAGTCGCCGAGCAGGCCGGTCAGCTCGTACGGGTACACCGTGTTGCGGCTGCTCGCCCGCAGCACCTTCAGCCGGTAGTCGTCGAGCGGCTCGACCGGCTCGACCGGCGGCTCGCCGATGGTCAGCTCCGCGCCGCCCGTGGCGTCGAAGGAGATCCGTACGGCGATCTTGGTCAGTTCGCCGGTCGCGCGGTCGCGCTGCCGCGCGATGAACAGGATCTCCTCCAGCCCGGCGCCCGCGGTCGTCGGACGCACGCGCCCGGCGATCATCTCCATCTCCTCGCGGGTGAGCTCGCTCGGCGGCCACACGTAGATCACGATCCGGTTGGTGTTGAATCGCGTCTTCGACGAACGCCGCGACTGCGCGCGGCGGATCGAGTCGAGGCAGGCGGCGACGGTGTCCTCGGCGGTAGGCAGCGAGACCAGCCGGCCGTCGTGCTCGCGCAGTTCGGTCAGGTCGCGCACCTGCGCGAACGCGACGAGACGCTCGTCGGACGGGTTCTCCCGCGCCACGCACCGGAAGAGGTAGACCTCCTCGTCCGCCGACGGCAGCCGGGTCAGGTCGAACTTGCGCAGCCGCTCCAGCTGCATCCGCTGCGCGATGTAGGGGTGCAGGCCGCGGATCAGCCGCTCCTCGGCCATCCCGGCGCTTGACGGGCGGAAGGTGAAGTGGTGGTGCATCACCGCTCCGCCGCGACCGGCGACGGTGGCGGTGACCCTGCGGACCTGGGGCGGCAGCGGGTGCGCGTTGACGACCTCGAGCAGCGCCGCCACCATGGCGTCGAAGTCCTCCGGCTGGCTCTCCCAGGCGAGGTAGATGTCGGCGTCGACGGCGTCGTGGCCGCTTGCCAGCTCGGCGAGCCCACGCAGCGCGTCGCCCAGCGCGTCGAAGCTCACCGCGGCCGAGACCACGCTCGAGTCCGCGCGCTCGGCGACCACGAACCGGCAACCCGCGACGTCGCGGGCGGCGACGCCGGTGAGTCCCTTGTTGCCGTAGTACCGCCGGGTCAGCACTTCCAGCATGACCGCGTTGTCGAGGTGGTCGCGCACGAGCCGCTGGCCGAGCAGCCGGACCAACGGCTCGGTGCTGCGGACCATCTCGGCGATGCGCTCGGCGCGGTCCGGCGCGTCCGGGTGCGCGTCCAGTTGGCGCAGGTGCCCACGGACCTGGGCGTAGACGCGGGCGCGGTTGCGGCGCAGCAGCGGCTGGGCGAACCAGGCGAACACCACGCCGCGGGCGAGGTCGGCGACCACGGGGAAACGGACCTGCGTCGCGGCCACCAGCCGCTCCAGCGCGAGGCCCGCCGGCTCGCGCAGCGTCTCGTCCGGCGGTGACTCCCGCAGCCACGCGCGCAGCAGCGTCGCGACAACGGTGGCGTCGGCGGACGCCCGTTGCTGGGCGAGGAAGATCCGGAACACGGCGGCCTCGAGCTCGGGGGAGCGCTCCAGGTCGGTGACACCGTAGTGCCCGAGCGCCTTGGCGAGCTTCGCCTGGAACGAACTCGGCAGGCCGGCCCGCTCGACGTCGAGACTCTGCAGATAGGTGTGGAAGTACTCGCGGGCGCTGTGCACGTGGGCGTCGCCGCCGTCCTCGCCCGTCGGCCGGTTGCGGCTCAGCTCGGCGAGGTCGGCGAACACGTTGACGAGGTCGAGTTCCTCGGCCAGCGGCCGGTGCCCGTCGGCGGTGGCCGCCCGGCGTGCGGCCAGGTAGTCGTCGAGCACCCGGCCGTCGTCGTGCGGGTCGACGTCGAAGCCGAGCAGCAGACCGCGCAGGTCCTCCTGGCCGCGCGTGGCGCGCTTCCGCGCCGGGATCTCGGCGGGCGCGGCGGGCAGGTCCAGCTCGACGGCCGTGGTGGCCGGGCCGGCCGGGGCCTCGGCGGCCTGGTCGGCCAGCGGCTCCAGCCGCAGCAACGGCGCGCCGGCCTCCACCTGGCTGCCCACGGAGACGGCGCATTCCTTCAGCCGCGCCTTGAACGGCGCCCGCAGCACCGTCTCCATCTTCATGGCCTCCAGCACCAGCACCGGCGCGCCCGCCTCGACCTCGGCGCCGACCTCCAGTGGCGTGGCGACGACCAGCGCGGGCATGGGCGAGCGGACGACACCGCCCTCGTCGCGGCTGACCCGGTGCGTCACGCCGTCCACCTCGACCAGGTGGATCGGCCCGTGCGTCCCGGTGAGCAGGCGGTACCGGGCGCCGTTGACGACGATCTGCCCGGTGTGCCGGTCGAAGCGGTCAAGCTCGACGTCGGCGGCGCGGACGGCACCGCCCGCTTCGATGCCGACCCGGAACCGGTGCGCGCCGACCCGTGCCACCCGCAAGCGGTAGCTGACGCCGCGCAGCTTGAGGTCCAGCGGTCGGCCACCGGCGTGCTGCACCTGCGGGCGCCCGCCGGACGCCGTGGACAGCAGCCGCCGCCGCTCGGCGCGTTCCTCCTCCTCGTACGCCTCGATGGCGGCGGCCGCCAGCGCGACGGCGGAGTGCCGGTGCGCGACGAGCCTGCCCGCGCCGCGGACGCGGTCGATCCAACCGGTGTCCGCGCTCGCGTCGATGACCTCGGGCTGGTCGAGCAGGTCGAGCACGAAACTCTTGTTCGTCGCGCCGCCCTCGATGATCACCGTGGTGTTCGCCATCGCCCGGCGCAGCCTGCCGAGCGCCTCGTCGCGGTCGCGGCCGTAGGCGATGATCTTCGCGATCATCGAGTCGAAGTCGGCGGGGATGGTGTCGCCCTCGCTGACGCCGGTGTCCACCCGGATGCCCGGCCCGGCGGGCAGGTCCAGCCGCGCGATGCGACCCGGGGAGGGCGCGAAGTCGCGGTCCGGGTCCTCGGCGTTCAGCCGGGCCTCGATGGCGTGCCCGCGCTCCACCGGCGGCTCGCCCTCGAGCCGCCCGCCGGCGGCGACGTGCAGCTGCGCCTTGACCAGGTCGAACCCGGTCGTCGACTCGGTGATCGGGTGCTCGACCTGCAGGCGGGTGTTGACCTCGAGGAACGCGAACAGCCGGTCGCCCGGGTGGTAGAGAAACTCGACGGTCGCCGCACCCCGGTAACCGACCGCGACGGCCAGCCGTTCGGCCGACGCCTTGAGCTCGGCGGCCTGCGCCGGGCTGAGCACCGGCGACGCCGACTCCTCGATGACCTTCTGGTTGCGCCGCTGCACCGAACAGTCGCGGACACCGAGCGCCCACGCCGTGCCCTGGCCGTCGGCGATCACCTGGACCTCGACGTGCCGGGCACCGG
Source organism: Micromonospora sp. R311 (assembly GCF_056780015.1). NCBI lineage: Bacteria > Bacillati > Actinomycetota > Actinomycetes > Micromonosporales > Micromonosporaceae > Micromonospora > Micromonospora sp. R311. The sequence goes on along the minus strand of NZ_JBSWCE010000036.1, from coordinate 35,125 downwards.
TGACCAGGCGCTCCAGGAACACGACACCGCTGCCGAACGCGCGCGCCGCCTCCTGGCTGGTGCGCTCGTACGCGTCGGCGAGCTCGGCGGCGTTGGTGACCACGCGGATACCGCGTCCGCCGCCGCCGGCGGTCGCCTTCAGCATCAGCGGGTAACCGATCTCGGTCGCCGCCGCCAGCGCGGCGTCCAGGGTCTCGACCGCGCCGCGGCTCCACGGCGCGACCGGCACGCCGACCTCCTCGGCGATCAGCTTCGCGCCGATCTTGTCACCGAGCTGGCGCATGGCCTCCGCGCTCGGCCCGACGAAGGTGACCCCGACCTTCTCGCACAGCTCCGCGAACGCCGGGTCCTCGGCGACGAAGCCCCAGCCGACCCACGCGGCGTCGGCCCCGGTCTCGACCAACGCGCGTTCCAGCTTCGTCAGGTCCAGGTACGGGCGCGCGGACGCGGGACCGAGATCGTAGGCGATGTCCGCCTCGCGCACGAACGTGGCGGTGCGGTCGACGTCGGTGTACAGGGCGACGGTCTCGATCCGCATCCCGGTCTCCGCGGCCAGCTCTCGGACCGCGTGGATGAGCCGCATCGCGGCCTCACCACGGTTGACGATGGCGATACGGCTGAACACCCGACCGACCCCTCCGGTAGACCCACGATGTATGCGCCGCGAGACCCCAGCCTCCGGCAGCGATCACCTTTCCGCCTGCCGGCTGGCAGCGCCATGCCGTAACCACCGAACCCTACGCGGCACCGTTTGTAGGAACCGAACAAAACTTTTTATCCGCCCAGCCCTGGGCCGGGGCGGGGGCGAACCTCGGCCAGCCGGGGAGGTGTCGGCCGTCGCTGATACTTTGCCGGCCGTGGACCATCAGCTGACGTGGATCGACCGGATCGTCGAGGTGACCGGCTGGCGCCACGAGCCGGCGGGCGATGCCGGCTGGGAGCAGGTGGAGACCGAGTTGGGCGTCGCGCTGCCAGCAGACTTCAAGGAGTTGTGCCGGCGGTTCGTGCCGGGGGCGTTCTACGCGTACCTGGACCTGTTGCGGCCGACCGGCGACCACGGTTCACGGCAACTGCTCCGGACGTGGGCCTACTGCCGGCAGTACGCAGGCGGGCATGACTCGTCGGGGTTGTGGGCCCCCTACGAGATGTACGGGCCCGACAAGGCGTTGGGGCTCATCCAGTGGGGTGGCGACCAGACCGAGGGGGAGTACTACTGGCTGGCGGACCGTGCCGTGGAGCCCGAGCGGTGGCCGGTGGTGGCGCGGTGGGACGCCGTCGAGCCCTGGCACCAGCTCGACATGTCGACGGCCGAGTTCGTCTACCGGGTGATCGCGGACCCGGCGTTCACGCCGTTCACGGTGGCCCACCCACCTCGGCGTCCCTTCTACCTGCCGCACTGGGGGCCGTTCCCGATGAACGCTGAGGACTGGGACGCTCTCACCGACCCGGGCCGCGGGAACTGACCGCTGGAAGACCGTTGCCCGCCGCCCCTGACGCATTCGTCAGGGGCCGGCAGGCAACAGCGACCGGTTGCCGGGGCGGTCAAACGGCCTGGGCGAAGCAACCGATCGTGACGGCCAGCGAGAGCACCGCCAGCGACACCGCCATGAGGGGTCTGGGAAGGCGCATCGGATTCCTCCATTGCCTGGTCGGTGTGGCTTCGGTCAGGGCTGTGCGCTGCTGGTCGCATCGCATCCCCTCCTCAGTGGCTGGATGATGCCGGGTGGCGGCCCTGCGCGGCAGGGCCGGCGGTCAGGCGACGGCTGCCGCGGGCCGCCGCCGCGTCAGGCGGGGACGCAGGCCGACCAGGAGCGCGGCGAGAACGGCCCACACCGCGAGCGTGAGCACAGGGCCCGCCGCGTGCGCGCCGTGGAAGTAGCTCAGGTCGGTGATGGCGCGCACGGCCGCCCCCGGGGGCAGCAGTGGCGAAACGACTCGGGCCGCGGCGGGCAGCAGGTCGACGCCTGTGGTGGCGCCGCTGGTGGCGTTGCCGAGGGTGAGCAGCAGCAGGGTGGCGACCGGAACTCCGACGGGGCCGAGGTAGGTGCCGAGCAGTTTGGTGGTGAGCGCGGCCGCGGCCGCCAACAGGGCGAGCGTGAGGACCAGCGGGAGAACCGGGGCCGGCACGGCTTCCAGAACCGGGCCGGCGATGATCGCCGCGAGGGTGCCGATGGCCAGGGAAGCGCCGGACAGCAGCCAGAACCGGTGGCGCAGGCGCATGAGGCCGGCCAGGCCGAGGGCGTTCGAGCCGAGCACGAAACCGGCCAGGGTCACGCCGAACGCCATGTAGAAGCCGGCCAGTCCCCGGGCGTCGAAGTGGCTCAGCGGAACGACATCCTCGACGGTGACGTGCGTGCCGGCACCGTTGGCGTAGGCGACGACGAGATTCTTCACCGCCGTCGTGGTGGACGGGCCGTCCGCGCCCGCGATCTGCAGGCGCAGCTGACCCGGGCCGTCGGTGCTGAGCGTGGCGACCACCTCGTGGCGTTCCAGGGCGTGGCGCGCGGTTGCGGCGTCGGCGGCCGGGTGGACCTCGACGCTGTCGCCGAGGGCCTGACGTATCTGGCCCGGCAGCTCCGGTCCGGCCACCGCGATCGGGACCTGGTGGGGCTGGGGGTCGCGTTGCAGGCCGATGTAGCAGCCGATGAAGGCCGCCACGACGATCAGGGCGATCAGGGTCGGCTGGAGCCAGGCCCGCACCGGCGGCAGGCCGCCGGTGGGCTGGCCCGGCTGGCGGGAGGGCACGGCCGCTGCGGAGGGTGTCCGCTCGCGCTCGGGCGTCTGTCCGACGGGGGTTTCCATGACGGGACTCTCCGGTGGAAGGGCGGGCAGGGCGAGGAGGGTCGAGCGGAGGCAGGCACCCGGCAGGCCCTCCTGAAGAGCGGGTACCTCGGGCTCGGACGCAATAGGAGCATATGCGCCTATCGGCGGAACGGCAAGGGTGGTGGCGGTGGTGTCGGCGACCCCTTCGCATTTGTGCGCATATGCGCTTATCATGGGCGGGATGGCCCGGAGGAGATCATGAGTGCTGACCTGACGAACCTCGACCCGTGCAACTGCCTCGCACTGCGCAAGGCCACCCGCTACCTCACGGCGACCTACGACAAGGCCCTCAGCCCGGTCGGCCTCCGTGCGACGCAGTTCACCATCCTGCGGAAACTCAGTGCTCGCGGAGAGATGACGATCACCAGCCTCGCTGACATGATCTCCATGGACCGCACGACGATGGCCACCAACCTCAAGCCGCTCACGCGGGCGGGCCTGGTGACCGTCGAGCCGTCGGCCGCCGACCGCCGGGCAAGGATCGTGACGATCACGCCCGAGGGTTTCGCCCGCATGAATGCCGCCCTGCCGCTGTGGCGAGCCGCGCAGGCCCGGTTCGAGGAACGGTTCGGAGCTGACGAGGCGGTCCGACTGCGGGCGTCCCTCGACGCCGTCCTCCAGACCGGCTTCCAGCCCTGGGCCGAGTGAGGCGGGCCCGCCCCCGGCGGGGTCGCTCCCCGGGCGGGCGGCCGTGTGCCGTGCTCAGGTGTGTTGGCGGGGCGCCACGAAGCCGGGAGCCGGCTGCGGGGACGCGCCGGTCACCTGCGTGATGATCTCCGCGGCGACGTCGCGCAGCTTGCGGTTGCGGTGCTGAGACGCCTGTCGGAGCAGGGCGAAAGCCTCCGCGGCGGTGCACCGCTGCTGACCCATCAGCACACCGAGGGCCTGGTCGATGACGCTGCGGGAGGCCATCGCGTCGGTGAGCTGCTGGTGCAGGAGGGCCTGGTCGGCCTGGCGGAGGATGACGGTCAGCGCCGCCGTCCCCTGGTCGGCGAACGCCACGGCGTGCTGGCGAGCGTTCTCGGTGAACGCGGCCGGGTGGGTGGCGTACAGGTTCAAGGCGCCCACGGTCTCCCCATCGACCGTCATCGGTAGCGACAGCGAGCTGGCGATGCCGAGCCGGAGCGCGGGTTCCCGGTAACGGCACCAGCGCACGTCCTCGCGCAGATCGACGACCTCGACGACCCGTCCACTGCGCAGGGCATGGAGACAGGGACCCTCGTCGGCGCCGTACTGGATCTCGTCGGCCCGGGCGGCGAGGTCGCTGCTGGCGGCGACGGTGCAGGCACCGCCGTCCCGGCGCACCGTCATTCCGCAGGCCACGGCGGGGGAGACCACCTCGGCCGCGACCTCGACGACCTGGTCGAGGAACACGTCGACGTGGGGTGAGTCGGCGAGCAGGGTCAGCAGCCGGCCGTACGCGGAGGCCAGGTGCGATTCAGCAGCATCGGACACCACTGCTACCTCCTGAAAACCATGTGTCCGTTCGGTTTCACCGAAGGTGAAATGACCGTCCTGGCCTGCTTCTCGGAGAAGCGCCGGCCGGTGCGTCTGATGGCCCGGGAGCCCGCGCTCCCGGCGGAGCGGGGTGCGGATCGGGCGCGACGCGGCTAGGGTCGACGTGGGTTCGGACATGAGCCCAGGACCAGTGCCGCCCACCGACGGTGGGCCGATCGACCCGGTCCAGACGTCCTCACCGAGGAGCGGTCCCATGTCCGTCCATCAGGCGCCGCACCCGGCACCGCCGGAGATCACCCGCCAGTCCGTCCTGTCCCTCGCGGTCGCCGCGGAGGGCCCGGCGGTGGTGGTGGAGGTCCGGGGGCCACTCGACCTGGACACGGTCGATGTGCTCGTCGACCTCGTCGACAGGGTGATGGCCGGCCCACCGCTCGCGGTGCTGGTGCTCGACCTGGGCCGAGTCAACTTCTTCTGCGCCGCCGGGATCACCGCACTGCTGACCGTGCGCCGCCGTGTCGCCGCGCAGGGCTGTGCGCTGGTGCTGCGCAAGCCGTCCCGGATCACCGTCACCGTCCTCAACCTGGTCGGCCTCAGCGAAGAATTCACCACCGAGTGACCTGCCTTTCGCTCCACATCCAGCGTTTCTGCCTGGTCCCGGCTGTCTGTCGGACCTGCCGCCGCGGGAGACGTACCCGGAGTTGATCAAACCGAAACCTCGGCTCGGGGTGCCGGACGGCCGCAGCCGTTCATGGGGAATTCCGCCGGGTGACATTGACGTACGGAAAATTTCCGACAATCATCCCTGTCTATGATTAAGGGCAGGATGGGCGTGACGACCCGCCGTACGCTGGTGTGCTCTCTCGTCGCGCTGTGCTCGGTGATCGCCCCGACGGGAGCGGCGCCAGCCGCGCCCGAGGCGTCGAGCGTCTCCGCCGCGTCGGCCACCCTGGCCGGCTACCCGGTGTGGGCGCACTTCACCGATCCGACCGCGGGACGCGACTACACCATCATCACCGAGCTGCAACGGCTGATCGACGCGGCGCCCGCCGGCTCCACCGTCCGCGGGGCGATCCACTCCCTCAGCGTGGACTCGGTCGCCGACGCGCTGCTGCGTGCCCAGAGCCGCGGCGTCACCGTGATGGTGATCCTCGACGGCAAGAACGCCACCTCGCCCGACTCCGCCATCACGAAGATCAAGCAGCTGACCAACCACCGGTTCTGCCTGAACAGCAGCGGCGGCAACGGCTGCATCAGCACCAGCGCCGCGGGCGACATGCACACCAAGCTGTTCACCTTCACCAGCACCACCGATCCCAACGGGGTCCCCCGCGGCAACGTCGTGTGGTTCGGGTCGAGCAACCTTACCTACGCCACCGGACCGGACGCGTTCAACAACACCCTCACGGTCTACGGCGACGCGACGCTCGCCGCCGGGCTCAACGCCAACTTCGCCGACATGTGGAACCGCCGGCACTACAGCGGCAACGACTACTACGACTCCGCCTCCGGCCGGGGCTACTACCAGGCGGCCGCGGCCGACGGGTACGCGTCCCCGGAAGGCGCGGGGCAGACCGACACCATCGTGACCCGGCTCAACGACCTGACCCCCGACGCCGACTGCCGGCTGCGCGTCGGCATGGCGGCGGTGACCACCGGCCGGCCACAGATCGTCAGTCTCGTCACCCGGTTCCGCTCCGCGGGGTGCAAGGTCTGGATGGCGATCGGCACGAACGCCGAGGGCGGCATCGCCATGAGTCAGTCGGTCTACAACGAGCTGCTCGACGCCGGGGTCGCCATCCGCCGCAAGGACAAGGTGCACGACAAGTTCTTCCTGGCGTACGGCAGGTACGGCAGCGCCTACCAGTACCGCGTCTACACCGGGTCCCAGAACTGGACCCAGGACGCCCTCAACGAGAACGACGAGATCTTCGTCAAGATGGCCCCGGAGACGGGCACCACCCACCCGCTCTACGACGCCTACTACACACACTTCAACGACGCGTACAACTTCGGGGTGACCTGCTCGAAGAGCAACTTCCCGTGTCGCTGAGCCGCCCGGATCGCAGGTCTCCTCCTGCCCCGGCCGGCCCGGATGCGGCGGGTGGGAGCGGCCGGCGAGGTGCGCCAGCCGCGGTGACCGCGACGGCCGACGTCGAGACTGCGGTCGCCGGCCGACTACGCCGCAGCTCTCATGCCGGCTGGGCGGACAGGTCGAGGGCCGCGGCGCCGACGATCGCCGTGTGGCCGTCGTTCTGCACGTAGCCGACCACCGAGGCGTGTCGCGGATCGAGATCCGGCGGCAGGTCCAGCTCGACCCGGCCACGCCCGGCGTCCAGAGCCGCCGCCGTGAAGGCGCGCACCACGTTGTCCTGGCGCAGCGTCCGCCCGGCGTTCTCACCCCGGGCGACCTCGCTGACCAGGCCACGCTCCACGATCGCCACGTTCAACACCGCCCGCGCCGGCGGCCGCTCGGCCTGGTAGTCCACCACCACCCGGTGCCCGTCGTCCGGGGCGTCCTCGACCGACAGGGTGAGCGGCGTGACGGCCGCCGCCGTCAGGGCGGACGCGATGGCGCTCGCCGCCGCTCGACGATCGGAACCGACGAACTCGACGGTGCCGTTGACGATCATCTGCGGGGTGTACAACCGCCCGGTGCCGAAGGCGCGCGCGTACGCCTCCTGCCGACCGGTGTACGCCGCGTCGGCGAACGGATCGGCCCAGCCGAGGTAGTCCCAGTAGTCGACGTGGAAGCCGAGGGCGAAGACCGGCTGTCCCCGCTTCCGGGCGTCACGCTCGATCTCGCTCAACAGTTCCTCGGCCGGCGGGCAGCTGTTGCAGCCCTGGGAGGTGAACACCTCCACGACGGCGAAGCCGGCGCCGGCCGCCGCGACGTCCCCCGCCGGCAGCGACTGGGCACGATCCGACCCGGTGCGCGATGGGTCCGTCATGGCGCGTCTCCTCCGTCACGGCTGCTCGCGGCCCTCCGATTCCCGTTATGGCCGCGACCATGCCTGGTAACGCGCGGTGCGCACTCGGGTCTTCGGGAGCACCGGCTCCGTGGCCCGCACCCGTGGTCGGAAGCCGGCGGGACCACTCATCGAGAGTTGTCGCTTCGAGGAGATACGGTGGCTCCATGGGGCATGACGACGTCGACGAGCCGAGCCGACACGAGGTCGGCGACTTCGTTCCGGACGAGTTCGACGCGGTTCCTTTCTACGCCTCGACGGAGACCAAGTGGCTCTACCTGTTCGCCGTGGGTGTTCAGGTCGGGCAGATCGTGGTGACCGTCTGGGGGCTCAATCGGCTGTCGAAGCCGGCACTCGACACCCAGGACACCATCGTCACCGTAACGATCATGATCATCGCGGTGGTCGTCTGCGTGCGGGTGTGGGGCGCCGCCTACCACTCCGCCGCCGATGACAAGTATCGGGAGGAGCTTCGGGGACCGCGGGCAACTCCGTGACGGGTCGGCGCAGGTCCGGCCACTGGTCAGAGGTAGTTGAACAGCGGGGGAAAGACCAGGACCACGACCCAGGCCCACCCGCCGTACACCGGTAGGTAGCCGGTCTGCCAGCGCTCCAGCGCCGCGAACCGGGTGCGCCCGCGGACGAACCCCAGCACCAGCCACGCCGACCAGGCGAGATTGGCCAGCAGGATGACGTTCTCGCCGAGCGCCGCCGCCTTGTTGGGTGTGGTGCCGTACTCGGTGATCCGCCCGGTGATCTCCACCAGCACCAGCACGTCGATGACGAGGGCGCTGACCACGAGGGCGAGTTGCAGCTTGTCGAAGAGGCCGGGCGGCGCCAGCGGATCGCGGGCGGAGATGGAGTAGAGCAGCAGCCCCAGCACTACGACCAGCAGGAGGTCGAAGAGGATCAGCGCTTCCCGCTCGACGTTGATGCCGGCGGTGGTCCAGCCCAGGGCGACGAGGAAGGCCAGCAGCACGGCGGTGAACAGCGGGGTGAACAGCCGCGTGAGCACGGGGGCGATGTTCTCGACGACACTCTGCTTGGCCTCGACGAGCCACCCGGCCACCACCACCGCTGCGGCTGCGCCGCAGGGCAGCAGCCACGTCGAGACGAAGCCTTCCGGCGAGATCCCGATCGCCTCGAAGGTCCCGAACATGAACGCGGTCAGCACCCCGCCGCCCAGGGCGATGAGGACGTAGTAGATGAAGCATTCGCCGGTGAAGCGGATGAAGTCCATGCGCCGGCGCGACGAGCGCAGGTCGTCGGCCACGTAGGCCAGACCGACCACGAGCCACAGGGCGATCGGGAGGTGGATGCCGGTCAGGACCACCGACTGGGAGTCCTCCGTGAGCGGATAGGCGTTGGCCGCCACGGCGCCGAGCGCGAACAACGCCACCAGCGCCCCGATCAGCGCTCTGCTGGCATGACGGCGCCAGGCCAGGAAGGCCGCCAGCCAGGGCAGCGCGAACAGGCTGGCGTTGGTCGCATAGCGGGCGCCATCGTCCTCGAAGCTCATCCCGAACAGTTCCGGCACCTTGACGGAGGCCGCCGCGCCCGCCGCGCAGACGACCATCGCCAGCAGGTCCCGCCGCGACCGGGTGTCCACCGCGGGACCGCCGAACTCGCCGGTCAGCACCAGTTGCTTCCAGAGCCGTTCCGAGTGTTCCCGGGCGAACTCCCGGGACAGGTCGTTCAGGCTGCCCATGCGTTTGATCGCGACCAGGAACGCCTCGTCGGCCCGGAGGCCGACGGCGATGAGCTCGTCGACGGAACCCCGGAGGTGGTCTTCGAGCTCTTCGGCGTCGGACTGGCGTAGCTCCGGGCGGCGCTGCACGTGTTGCCGCCATTGAGCGAACTGGGCCTCCAACTCGTCCGGCGCGGTCATGCCCGGCCCTCCAGCGGGATCGCGGTCAACGGCCTGAAGTCGCCCGAGCCGAGCCAGATCTGCCGGAGCGCCTCCACGACCGTGTCCCACTGGCGGCGTTGTTCGGCAAGCTCAGCCCGGCCGCTGTCGGTGATGCGGTAGTACTTGCGCCGCCGCTCGCCGGTGACCGACTGCCAGCTCGACTCCACATGGCCGAGGCGCTCGAGCCGGTGCAGCAACGGGTAGAGCAGTCCCTCGGTCCAGTCCAGCTCGCCGCCGGACAGCTGGTTGATCCGCCTCAGGATGGCGTAGCCGTAGCTCTCGCCCTCGGCGAGGATGCCCAGCACCATCGGTGTCGCCGAGGCGGCCACGAGATCCTTGGTGACCCGCACGAGACCTCCCTGCGCCCGTACCTAGAGCCTTGATGCATGGTAGTTCTAGGTATCGTCCGGGCACAAGGAGCCGGAGACGGGCTGTCACCCGCTCGCAGGCGGCAGATCCTCCTGGCCGTACGGTCGCCGCGGCTGGGAACGCCGGAGGACCTCGCCGCCATGGTGGCCTTCCTCTTCTCCGACGACGGCGCCTACATCAACGGGCAGTCGCTGCTCGTCGACGGCGGCGCCAACTTCACCTGATCCTCACCGGGCGCGTGCTCGCTCCGAGCGCGCGCCCCCGCGCGCAACGACGCACGCCGGCCCTCGGCCCGGTTCTGCCCGTGCGGTTCAGCCGGGTGACGTGCGGCCGGCCCTGCGCAGCCCGAACAGGGCGATCAGGGCGAGGAGGATGACGGCGACCGAGTACTCGTTGGCGGTCCGGGGCACGCCGCCGCCGTGGACGACGAGGAATCCGGCGATGACGGTGGGCAGCCCGAAGCCGATGTAGCAGACGATGTAGAACAGGGAGAGCACGCTGCCCCGTTCGTGCGCCTCCACCAGCGGCAGGATCGTCCTGAGGCTGCCCTGGAAACCGCCGCCGAAGCCGACGCCGCCGAGTGCGAGGCCGACGAAGAAGCCGGGTACGGATTCGGTGGTGACCGACACCAGCGTGATGACCATGCCCAGGATGAGTGCGGCGATTCCGGCGCGCATCATGGTTCGCGCGGCCGCGTTGCGCAGCAGCACGACGGTGAGGGACCCGACGCTGCCGAAGACGAAGAGGAGCAGGCCGGCAGTCACGATCGAGGTGTTCATCAGGGCGCGCACGACCGCCGGTCCGAGCGCGCCGAAGAAGCCGGCCAGCGCCCATACGGCGAAGACCACCGGCAGGACGACCGGTACCAGCCCGCGCACGGCGTGCGGCAGGCTGATCTCCGGCCGCAGACTCCGCAGGGCTCCCTTCATCGGCGTGACCGTCTCCGGCATGAGCACCACGCCGACGACCTGGATCAGCAGGATCACCAGCAGGACGACGTACACGAGTCGGGTCGGCGCGGGCAGGAACTGGATGAGCAGCGCCGAGAGCAGGGCACCCGTACCGGTGCCGATACCCGGAGCGACCGCGTTCGCGAGCGTGCCGCGGGCGCGACTGATGTCGAGCATGCCGGCACCGACCGCGCCGGTGGCGGCGCCGGTCGCGAGTCCCTGCACGACGCGGGCGGCCAGCAGCGCGGGTACACCGTTGGCGGCGATGAAGACGACCAGCGAGACCATCTGGACCACGATCGCGACGAGCAGGACCGGCCGCCGCCCGACATGGTCGGACAGCTTGCCGAACGTGAGCAGGGACGCCAGGACCGCGACGGCGTAGACGGCGAACACCACCGTCGTGATGATCGGCGAGAAGTTCCAGCGCTCCTGGTAGATGCCGTAGAGGGGAGTCGGCGCTGCCGCCGCCGCCAGGAACGACACGAGGATCGAGGCGAGCAGGACCAGGGAGACGTTCGGCGAGAGCCGCCGCGATTCGGCGATACTCATCAGGCGTTTCCTCCGGTGAGCGGGCGAGCGGCGTCCCGGTGTGGTGGATGGACCGGAATCCCTCCTGCTGACAGGCTGCGGCGGAGTACCCGATGCGCCCCCTGACACGCGGCCTGGACCGGCCCCGATGCGCCGGGTCCGGCCGGTGCGACGGGGTGCGCAGCACTGAGCAGGGATCGAGGCTCCGGCGGTGGCGGCGTGGAGTCGGCGTTCCGGCTCGCCCGTCCGCGGCCCGCGGCTAGGCTGAGCGTGCCGTGACACCGAGCCTCGGCGCCGCCGCGGAGGCTTCTCCGCGCCGGGGCAAGGGCGGCGTGGCAGGCGGGAACCCGGAACCGGTCACGGACGAGTCCGGGCGGCGCTCCCGCCGGCACCGATCCTGTGCCGACTCGCCGAGGTGCGGTGAAAGGAGATCGTCATGAGCTCTTCTGCCGGCCGGTACCCCGCCGCGGAGGGCCCCGGCTCCGTCTCGCGGGCGCCGAACCTTCCGGCGGGGTTCACCGACACCTTCACCAGCCGGTACGTCGACGCCGGGGGACTGCGCCAGCACGCGGTGATCGGAGGCGACGGACCGCCGCTGCTGCTGGTGCACGGCTGGCCGGAGAACTGGTACGCGTGGCGCCTGCTGATGCCGGCGCTCGCCCAGAGCTTCGAGGTCATCGCGGTCGACCAGCGCGGTATCGGGCTGACCGACAAGCCCGAGGGTGGGTACGACAGCGCCACCCTCGCCGCCGACCTGGTCGCGTTGATGGCTGCGCTGGGCCATCAGCGGTTCGCCGTGGTCGGCCACGACACCGGCTACATCATCGCCTACGCGCTGGCCGCGGATCATCCGGACCGGGTCGACCGCCTGGCCGTCGCCGAGATTCCCGGGCCTCCGGGGGTGACTCCCTCCCCGCCCCTGTTCGCCCCCGAGCAGATCAACAATCGGCTCTGGCACATCCCCTTCAACCGGGTCAACGACAAGGTGACCGAACAGCTCGTCAGGGGACGCGAGGAGATCTTCTTCGGCTACGAGTTCGCCGTTCAGGGCGGCGAGTCACTGCCCGACGATGTGTTGAGGTACTACGTCGATCTCTACTCCGACCCCGATGTCCTGCGGGGCAGCTTCGGGCTCTATCGCGCGTGGGACGCCACCCTCGCTCAGAACGAGCAGCGCAAGACCCAGCCGCTCACGATGCCCGTCCTCGCCATCGGCGGCGAGAAGAGCTGGGGTGACCTCGCCGGACACGGGATCGAGCCCGCCGCGAGCGACGTGCAGACCGTGGTCGTCCCCGGTGCGGGCCACTGGGTCGCCGAGCAGGCTCCCGAGGAGATGCTGGCGGCGCTGACCGCGTTCCTGGCCCCCTACCGTGACCAGGGGCGGTAGCGGCGACCGCTGCCGCGTACGGGCGACCCGGGGTGAGCGGTCGGCTTAGCTGACCGTTAAGTAACCGGGCAACCGGTTCACCCCGGTGGGCCGCACTGGGCAGACTGTGGCAATGCCCGATGCCGAGTCATCCGCTCCCGCCGCCCGCCGTACCCGAATGCTGGTCGCGGTGCTCGTCGCGCTCGCCGTGGCGGTCGGGGTCGGCGCGTGGTCGCTGCGGGACCGGATCACCGGCGGCGGTGGCGCACCCGAGCCGGGAGACGTCGCCGTGTTCGGCGCGGCCGGCGACGCCGGCCCGGCGGGCGGCACGCCCGGCTGCGCCGGCCGGCCGGCCCGGGCTCCCCGTGAGCTGCGCGGCATGTGGATCACGACGGTGAACAACATCGACTGGCCGAGCCGGCGTGGGCTGCCCGCCGAGACGGTGCGGGCGGAGTTCCGCAGCTGGCTGGACCTAGCCGTGCGGCACAACCACAACGCGGTCTTCGTGCACGTGCGGCCGAGCGGGGACGCGCTCTGGCCGTCCCGGTACGCGCCGTGGTCGGAGTGGCTGACCGGGCGCCGCGACGGCCGCGACCCGGGCTGGGACCCGATGGAGTTCATGGTCGCCGAGGCGCACGCCCGCAACCTGGAGTTCCACGCCTGGTTCAACCCGTACCGCGGCGGGCAGCCGGCCACGGTGGGTGGGCCCGGCCCCAGGCTGGACCAACTCGCGCCGAACCACCCGCTGCGGCGGCACCGCGACTGGGTGGTCACCTATCCCAGCGCCGACCGGCCCGGCAGCCGCCTCTACTTCAACCCGGGCATTCCGGCGGCGCGCAGGTTCGTCGAGGACTCCATGCTGGAGGCGGTCCAGCGGTACGACATCGACGGGGTGCACTTCGACGACTTCTTCTACCCCTACCCGGAGGCCGGGCAGGACTTTCCGGACGACGCGACGTTCGCCCGGTACGGCCGGCGCTTCGCCGACAAGCACGCCTGGCGCCGGGACAACGTGAACACACTGGTCCGCGAGATGAGCGAGCGGATCAAGGCGATCAAGCCGTGGGTGAAGTTCGGCATCAGTCCGTTCGGCATCTGGCGCAACAAGCGCACCGACCCGGCCGGCTCCGCGACGGCCGGGTTGCAGAGCTACGACGACATCTACGCCGACACCCGGCTCTGGGTGCGGGAGCAGTGGCTGGACTACGTCGTGCCGCAACTCTACTGGCACGTCGGGTTCGACAGGGCCGACTACGCCAAGCTGCTGCCGTGGTGGGTGGCCACGGTGAAGGGCACCCGGGTGCAGCTCTACATCGGCCAGGCCGACTACCGGGTGGGTGAGCGCGGCGCCTGGCGCGACCCGGCCGAGCTGGACCGGCAGCTCGCCCTCAACCGCCGGCACGGCGTGAGCGGAAGCGTGCACTTCAGCGCCAGACAGGTGCGCGCCGACAAGCTCGGGGCGGTGAGCCGCTACCGCCGGGCGCACTACGCCGGCCCGGCGCTGATGCCCGTGATGGCGCAACTCCCGGCGGCGCCCCCGGCCGCACCGGCGATCACCGACGCGCGGCGTGCGGACGCCGGCGGGGTCGCGCTGAGCTGGCGCGGGGACGGCGCCACCAGCTTCGCCGTCTACCGCGTCGACGGTGACACGGCCCGGCTCGTCGGTACGGCCCGGGGGACCGGCTGGGTCGACCGCACCGCCCCGGCCGGCCGCCCGCTCTCCTACTGCGTGTCCGGACTGGATCGCAGCGGGAACGAGGGCGGACTCAGCGCGCCGGTCTCCGTCGCCGCGCCGTGAGGAATCGCCAGGCGTGTCGCCGGGCCGGGGCGGCGTGACTCCGACCGGTCTGGTGTGTCGGGTCACGCCGCCTCCGCCGCTATTCCGCGGACTGCGCGCGCTGCTGCTCCTGGAACTGCTCCACCGGCAGGCCGCCCCGGCCCCAGTTCTCGGTCTCGACCTCGTCGATGACGACGAAGGTGGACTCCATCGGCTTGTTCAGCACGTCGAGGAGCACCTTGCTCACGCCGTGGATGAGGGCCGCCTTCTCCTCGGCGGTCGGTGGCGTAGCTCCCTGGATCTGCTGCAGGTGCCGGCGCGGGTGCGATCCGCGACCGACTGACCGACTGACCGACCCGTGCCCGGTGCCCGCGCTCGGTGCGGGCGGGCGCACGCGTCAGCGGACCGTCCCGACGCGCTGGAACGCGCGGGCGAGCGCAGCGAGGTCCATGCCCTCGAAGTGGTCCAGGAACCGCCGGCGCACGCTGGCCAGATGGCTCGGCCAGGCCTGTTCCAGGCGGGCGAAGCCGGCGTCGGTGAGGACGGCGTTCCAACCGCGGGCGTCCTTCTCGCTCCTGACCCGCTGGACCAGGCCCTCGGCCTCCAGCCGGTTGATCGTGCGCGTCATCCCGCTCAACGACAGCTCGCAGGCGGCGGCGAGTTCACTCATCCGCATCTGCCGGTCGGGCGCCTCGGAGAGGACCCGCAGCGCATTGTACTCGGTGAACGGCAGTTGGTGCTCGCTCACCATGTCGGCGTCGATCACCCTGGGCAGGACGTAGATGACGCGGCCCAGGGAGCGAACCAGCGCCTCCTCCTCGGGGTTCAGGGGCTGCAGGGGCTCTGCTGGGGAACCGGACATGCCCACCATGCTAGTTGCTTGACGGAGCAATTCCCGGCGGCCCGGCGACGGCCGCTGTGATCGCAAACATAGGCGAGCCGGTTGCTTGACGAAGCAAACAATGGATAGCGTCTGCTTGACCAGTCAAGGACATTCGGAGAGGTAGCACCATGACCAGAATCGGGATCATCCTCGGTAGCACCCGCCCCGGGCGTAACGGCGAAGCCGTCGCCCGCTGGGTCCTCGAGGTCGCCAAGCAGCGTTCCGACGCGGAGTTCGAACTCGTCGACCTGCTCGACCACCAGTTGCCGCACCTGGATGAGGCGTACCCGCCGGCGATGGGCCAGTACACCCAGCCGCACACGCTGCGCTGGGCCAACACCATCGCGTCGTTCGACGGGTTCGTGATGGTCACCCCGGAGTACAACCACTCCACCTCGGGTGCGCTGAAGAACGCCATCGACTTCCTCTACGCCGAGTGGAACAACAAGGCTGTCGGGTTCGTCAGCTACGGCTCCGCCGGCGGCACCCGGGCGGTGGAGCACCTGCGGCTGATCGCCGGTGAGCTGCAGATGGCCGACGTGCGGTCCCAGGTGGCGCTCTCGCTCTTCACCGACTTCGAGAACTTCAGCGTCTTCAAGCCCAACCAGTTCCATCAGGACTCGCTCAACACCACGCTCGACCAGGTCGTGGCCTGGAGCACCGCGCTCGCCCCGCTGCGCGACAGCTGAACCACGCTGGACGGATTCGCAGATGGCCGCGGGATCCTCCCGCGGCCATCTGCCGAAGGCGCCGACGTCAGTGGTGGGCGTGCGGGTCGAAGCCGTCCGGCGCGCGGTCCAGGAACGTGGTGACCGAGCTGATCCGGCCGTCCGGGGCGAACACCAGCGTGTCGGTCCCGGCGGCGAAGGACTGCCCCTGCTGGACCTCGATCTCCCACCGCAGTCGGCCCCGGTCGTGGTGGATCTGCGGCTGCTCGCGACCCTGGAACACCGCGGTGCTCACGTGCCGGGTGAACTGGTCGTGAAAGTCGATCAGCGCCTGTCGGCCGGTCAGGACGCCGATCTCCGCGTGGTAGCGGATGTCGTCGGTGAAGGTCTCCACGGCGAGTCGCTGCTGCTGGTCGGGCTCTCCGGTGTTCCAGAACCGCACGTAACGGTCGACGGCTTCCGCATACCTGGCGCTGGAGCTCATGGCCGATCCTCTTCTCCACTGTCGATGGTCTGCTGCGGCGGCTGCCGCACCGGTACCGTGCGGCCCGGCCCCGGCCGGTGTCGATTACCTACGAGGTCATTGCCGGGCGGCGGTCACCTGGGTGAGGCTGGTGCCATGACCAGGACCGAGCCGGTGGGCGTGCTGATCCGGCGCTGGCGCGAGCGGCGGGGCCGGTCGCAGCTCGACGTGTCGTTGTCGGCCGACCTGTCCACCCGGCACCTGAGCTTCGTCGAAACCGGGCGCGCCAACCCGAGCCGTGGCCTGATCGAGCGGCTCTGCGACGAACTCGACGTACCGCTGCGGGAGCGTAATGCGCTCTATCTGGCCGCCGGGTTCGCGCCGGTGCACGCGGAGAGCGCGTTCACCGATCTCGGTGCGGCACGCGCCGCCGTGGCGGCGGTCCTCACCGGCCACGAGCCCAATCCGGCGCTCGCCGTCAACGTGCGCTGGGAGCTGGTGGCCGCCAACCGTGCCGCGGAGGCGTTCCTGCACGGCGTTCCGGAGGCGCTGCGTACGCCTCCGGTCAACGTGCTGCGAGCGACCCTGCACCCGGACGGCCTGTCCCGGCAGATCCGGAATCTGGCGCAGTGGCGTGCGCACGTGCTGCGCCGGATCCGCCGGCAGCTCGCCCGCACCGCCGCGGAGGGCCTGGCGGAGCTGCTGGTCGAGCTGGAGAGCTACCCGGTGCCGGAGGAGAGCGCGACGGGCGCCGGCGCGCCGCCGATGGAGGACCTGGTGGTCCCCCTGCGGCTGGCCACCGAGTACGGCGAGCTGGCGCTGCTCTACACGACGACGGTCTTCGGCTCACCGCGGGACGTGACGCTCGACGAGATCTCCATCGAGACGTTCTTCCCGGCCGACGCCGCGACGGCGGACACGCTGCGGGCCATGGCGTCCACCGCCGCGCAGGCGGCCGGGTCGTCCCTGACCGGGGCCGTGGCGAGCGGTATGCGCTGAAACGCCGGTCACCGCGGCACGTGCCGCCGGGTGAGCTGCCGTCGTCGGGGCGTCCGGTGCCGTGCCGCGGCGTCCTGTCCCGACGGTTCCGGACGTTCGACCCGGGTGGGGTTGCCGCGGACCAGCTCGCCGTGGATGCGCCAGCGGGCGGTGGTGAGATCGCTCCGGGCCGCCTCGTCGCCGTCCGCCAGGCGCTGACGCAGCAGCTGGAGGGCGGTGCGGCGGTTGAGGCTGAACCGCCGCTCGGTGTCGACCACGACCACCATGCCGGAGGGGCGGTGGGTGGCCCGTGCCGCCGTGCTGGCCTTGTTCCGGTGCTGGCCGCCGGGGCCGCCGGTACGGCAGGCGACGACGTCGACATCTGCCTCCGCGAACGTGCTGGCCGGCGGGTCGACCCGGCACGGCCGGGCGATGACGTACCAGTTCTTCCGGCCGGTGCTCGCCCGGTACGGGCTGGCGGCCTGCCAGCACAGGGTCCCGGTCCACGAGGCGGCGAACGGCCCGGCGCCGGCGCCGGAGATCCGGACCAGCACCGACCGGTAGGTGTCGGGCCGGTCACCCGGAACCGTCTGCACCCGACGGGTGGTCAGGCCCTGCCGGGTGGCGTCGGCCTCCAGCCGGCACAGCAACCGGCCCAGCGCCCAGGCACACTCCTGCGGGCCGCGCCCGGCGGACATCAGCAGGTGGACGCTCATGGCCGGCCGCGCCTGCGGCGGTCGTCCCGGCGGTCCGCCCGGGGCGTGGACCCGGTGTCGGGCGTCTTGTAGGTGACCAGCGGGACCGTGGTGGCCACGGGGGTGGCCAGCCCGTGGTCGACGAGGTCGATGATCACCTGCTCGATCCGCTTGTAGGCCGAGGGCGCCTCCTCGAAGAGCAGTTGCCGTTCGCCGCACACCACCACCGACCCCACCGGGGTGCGGCGCAGTTCCTCGACCGTGTGCTTGGCCCGACCCCGGCGCAGGGCGTTGGCGCGAGACATCTTGCGGCCCGCGCCGTGCGCCACGGAATGGTTGGCCTCCGGGCCGGCGTGGGCGGCCACCAGGTAGGAAGGGGTGCCGCGGGTACCAGCGACGAGCACGTCGCGGCCGTCACCCGGCGCGGCGCCCTTGCGGTGCAGGTACACCCCGTCGCGGATCTCGACCAGGTTGTGGCACTCGTCGACGATCGGCTCGGTGGGCTCGGCGCCGAGGGCGTGGGCCACCCGGGCGGCCAGCAGCCGCCGGTTGAGCGAACCCCACCGTACGGCCTGGTCGTGCATTGCCAGGTAGCCGGTGACGTCGGGAGCGGGACCCGCGCCGTGGACCTCGGTGTGGGCCCGCAGAATCCGCTCGCCCAGCCCTCGGGAGCCGCTGTGGACGACGAGCACGAGGTCACCGGCGTCGAGCCCGAGCCGGCTCGCGTGAGCCGGCTCGAAGACGGTCCCGATCCGCGCCAGCTCGACGAAATGGTTACCCCGGCCGACCGTCCCGAGCCCGTCGACGTGACCGGCGGGAACATCGCCCGCCACGACGGCCCAGGCCGGGTCGTCGGCATCCCGCTCCGGGTCCAGCGCCCGGTCGAGGTCGGGGAACCGGGCGGCGAGCTTCTCGGGTACGGCGCGCTTGAGCCTGACGGGGAACACGGCGATGCCGCAACCGATGTCGGAGCCCACCAGGAACGGGTACAACACGGTCGACGCCATGGCGGCGCCGATCGGGGCGCCCTTGCCGGGGTGCAGATCCGGCATGGCGGCGACATGGCGCATGCCGTCGAGGGCGGCCACCTGGTGACACTGCGCGAGGGCGGCGGACTCGATCCAGCTCGTGGGGGAGGCGAACACGGTGACGGTGGCCAGGGCGGACGGCGGCGGGGACTGCGGCCGGGAGTGGTGCTGGTACAACGACGCTCACTTCTGAACGAGTGTGGACGGACGGCAGCGCGGCACCGAACGGTGCCGTGCGGCGCGGGGGCAACGGGTGCTGTCCGTCAGAACGTCATGGACACCACCCTCCCGGAGCCCGCCGTCCCCGGCAAGCGACTTTCGGCCACCCGGGGCAGCGGGGGAGCCGTGGCGCGGCGTGAGCACGGGGCGAGGGAAGCCCGGCCGGCTCCCCTCGCCCCGTTGCCACCTCACCGGGCGACGCGCGGTGTCACGACTGCTTCGGTGCGAAGTGCAGCGCGGTGATTCCGCATTCGAACTGCCGCGCGGTGACGAGGCGCAGCCGCTGGTACGCGCCGTCGGTGGGGAACACGGACAGGCCGGCGCCGATCGCGGTCGGGTTGACGAACAGGTGCAGTTCGTCGAGCAGCCCCTTGGCGATCAGGTCGGAGGCGAGCGTGGCGCCTCCGTAGGTGATGATGTCCCCGCCCGGCCGGGCCTTGAGTTCGTTGATCGTCTCGGTGAGGTCGCCGCCGGCGACGACGGCGTTCTCCCAGGGCGACTCCGCGAGGCTGTCGGAGATCACGACCTTGGGCGTGTTGTTCATCCAGTCGATGGACTCCCGGGTCTCGCCGGGCGGGCCGGCTGCCCAGGCCGGGATGAAGCCCTCGGCGAGCCGGCGACCCAGCACGATGGTGTCGACCGGCTTGCTCAGCGCGTCGATGTAGGCGCTGATGTCCTCGGTCCACGGGAACGTCATCCAGTCCATCTCGCCGTTCGGACCGGCCAGGTAACCGTCGACGGTGGTCTGGACCTGCAGCTTGAACTTGCGCACGGGGTGCCTCTCTCTGGGTCAGTTGACGGGGTCGATGAGGGTGGTGACGTGGACGGCCGCGGCGAGCGCGGCCCGGTTGCCGGTGCGGGTGTAGACCTCGGCGGCGGTGTCGGTGAACTTGATGACGTGCTCGTCGCCGTGGCGGACCGCGCGGTCGACGACCTCGGCCGCCGCGCCCGGCCCCTCCGGCACGTCGGTGACCGGGGGCGCCGGCGGCCCGGCCGGCGGCGCGTAGGCGGCGGTGATGGCCGCTGTGGTGGTCCACATCGTGGTTGCGCTCGGCACCCACAGCTCGCGCGGCAGCGCGGGTAGCGTGTGCAGCACCGCGTTGGGCGCGGTCGCGGTGTGGACCAGCAGCACGGGGCTGGCGTGACCGTGCGCGAGGTACCGGACGGTGGCGGCGGTGACCAGGTCGGCCAACCGGGCGCGGGCCTGCTCCGGTTCAGCCGCCGGCCGCAGGGCCGCCACCGCGTCGGGCCACCCGGACAGCGCCGCGAGCTGCCCGAGCCGTTCGGCGACCCGACCGCGTTGTACCGGAATCCGGTGCATCGCGTCCAGGGCCGCGCCGGGGTCGAGGCGACCCGCGGGGTGGGCGGCCGGCGGGAGGCTCCGGTACCGGGCGGCCCAGAAGGCCAGACCGTGCGCCAGTTCGTCCAGCGTCTCCGGGTTGTCCGCGCCGGCGAGCAGCGCCCGCGCCGCGTGTCCCACCCGGATCACGCCGTGGGTGGTGCCCGCCAGGACGCCGGGCAGCAGGCGGGGCCACCAGGTGGCCAGCACCTCCCGCCACGGGCCCTGCGCGAGCTGCCGCCTGAAGTACGTGGTCCAGTCGCCGATCCGACGGCCGTCCCCGAGCGCCTCGGCCCAGCCCCGGTCGTCGATGGGGGCGGTCGGGGTCGGCAGGTCGTCGAGGCGGTCCAGGTAACGGTCCACCCAGCGGTCCACCTGTGCGGCGTAACCGCGCCGGATCATCACCTCCACCGCCATCGGGCCGTGGTTGGTCAACTGGTCCTCGCCCCACTCCGGCCCGCTCCGGTGCAGCCGTGCGTACGCCTCGCTGAGCACTCCGCCGGGCATCGGTCACCTCCATCTCCTGGTCGGTCCGGGATCCAGCATGCAGGCGGCGTCCCTATCGGACATCCGTGGTGAGCACGGATTCCACCACGGACCGGGCTCGGCGAGGATGGTCGACATGACGGGCAGCGACACCACGCCGGCGATCTCCAGACGGGAGGCGGACGTCCTGGCCGCGCTGGGCGAGCGGCTGACGAACGCCGAGATCGCCGCGAAGCTGTTCATCTCGGTACGGACCGTGGAGAGTCACGTCTCGTCACTGCTGCGGAAGTTCGGCGTCACCGACCGGCTGGCGCTGGCCCGCATCGCCCGCCCGCGAAGCCCGGCACCGGCCACCCTGCCCGGGCTGCCCGCCCCGAGGACCAGCTTCATCGGCCGGGCGCACGAGCGGGACGCCGTCCTCACCGCGCTGGACGCCGCCCGGCTGGTGACCCTGGTGGGCCCCGGCGGCGTGGGCAAGACGCGGCTGGCGATCGAGGTGAGTCGCGCCGCCCACCCCGGGTACGGCGGTTTCGTCGATCTGGTGGCCGTCCAGGCCGGCTTCGTCGCCCAGGCCGTGGCGACCCGGCTGGGGATCCGCGAAGGGCCCCAGCAGCCCCTGATGGACGCCATCGTCGACGACCTGGGCCACCGGCGGGCGCTGCTCGTGCTGGACAACTGCGAGCACCTCGTCGACGCGGTGGCGCAGTTCGTCGACCGGGTGCTGGCCGCGTGCCCCGAGGTGACCGTGCTGGCGACCAGCCGGCAACGGCTCGGCCTGCCCGGCGAGCGGACGGTGGCGGTCGGGCCGCTTCCCCTGGCGTCCGACGCCGAGCGCCTCTTCCAGGACCGGGCGGCCGCCGTCGACCCGGGACTGGTCGGCGAACCGGCGGCCGTCGCCGACATCTGCGCCCGGCTCGACGGCATCCCGCTGGCCATCGAACTCGCCGCCGCGCGCACCGCGTCCCTGGGGATCGACACCCTGCGCGCCGCGCTGAGCGACTCCCTCCGGGTGCTCGACGGTGGCCGGGGCCACGACCAGCGGCACCACTCGCTGCGCGCGGTGGTGGACTGGAGCCACGACCTGCTGCACCCCGGCGAGCAGGACATGTTCCGACGCCTGTCGGTTTTCAGCGGCGGGTTCGACCTGGTCGCCGCGGTCGCCGTCGCCGCGCCCGGCGACGCGCGGGCCGGCGGCCCGGCTTCGTCCGGCGACGTGTGGGCCGGCGGCCCGGTCACGTCCGGCGATCACCCTTCGGCGGACGCCGCCGCGTCCGTCGCCGACGTGCTCGGCCGACTGGCCGACCGGAGCCTCATCGTCCGCCATCGGGGACCGGCCAGCCGGTGGCGGATGCTGGAGACGATCCGCGCCTACGCCGCGGCGAAGCTGGCCGACAGCGGTGAGCAGGCCGCCGTACGCCGCCGGCACCTGCGGTGGGCGGCGCGGACCGCCGCCGCGCTGGCCGGCCGCATCGACCTCGCCGACGACCCGTTTGCCGACGAGTTCGACGTCGTCGCCGACGACCTGCGCACCGCGCTGTCCGCCGCGCCGGCCGGCCCCGACCCGGTCGCGCACCGGCTCGCCCGGTCGCTGGGCGAGCTCACCTACGCCCGCCGGTTCCTCCGCGAGTCCATCAGCCACTTCCGGCGCGCCGCCGACCACGCGCCGGCGGCGACCGCGGCGGCCGACCTGCTCACCGCGTCCGACGCGGTGTACACCATCGGGCACGCCAGCGGCGCGTTCGACCTGCTGCTGCAGGCCGCGGAGCGGGCCCGGGAAGCCGGTGACCGCCGCAGCGAGGCGATCGCGCTCGCTCGTGCCGTGGTCACGGCCCGCCGGTTCCCCTCCGGCTTCACCCACCCGGTGCCGCGCGACCGGGTAGCTCAACTCATCCGGGACGCGACGGCGGCCGGGGACGGCGGCGACGCGCTGGTGGCGGCCCACCTGGCCGCCGCGGCGGCCTGGAGCGGCAGCCCGACGCCGGCCGAGCCCGATCCGGCACTGACCGGACGGGCGGTACGGGCGGCCGAGTCCACCGGCGACCCGGTGCTGATCAGCGGTGGGCTCGACCTGGCCGGCACGCTGGCCGCCCGAACCGGTCGGCTGCGCGAGGCCCACCACATCGCCCGCCAACGGCTCGACCTGCTGGCGCTGATGCCCCGGCACCGGCCCGGGTACGCCGCGGAGGTCCTCGACATCTTCCACGTCGCCTGGCTCTCCGCGTTCGCCGCCGGTGACCTGCCGGCCGCACTGGCCACCGCCGAGAAGATCCTCGCCGACGAGGTGCTCGGCGCGCACCCGTACCGAGCCACCAGCAAGCTGGTGCCGACCCTGGTGATGCTCGGCCGGCTGGACGAGGCCCTCGACCACGCCCGCGCGATGTGGCACGGCTGGGAGGCGGCCGGGTGCCCGACCGCGGCGTGGATGTCACCGGGCGTCTCCGCCGTCGCCCTCGCCCACGGCCTGCGCCGCGACCTCGACGGCTACCGTCGCTGGCGGGCCCGCGCCGTGCGGGCCACGGGTGCCACCAACCCGGCCCTGGTGCAGAACAACGCCTCCTTCGCGGTCTTCGTCGACGCTCGCGTCGCCGCGCACAACGGCGAGTTCACCGGGGCCCCCGCGCTGGTCGAGCACGCCTTCGGCGACTTCCCACGTGGCCGGCACGAGACGTACGCCCGGGCCGCCGCCGCCGAACTCGCCGTGCTCGCCGGCCTCCCCGACGCGGACGACCGGCTCGCCGCGGCCGGCGCGGCGGGCGCCGAGAACGACTGGGCGGCCGCGTGCCTGGACCGCGCCCGGGGCCGGCGGCACGGCGACCGCGACTCGCTCGTCGCGGCCGTGCGCGGCTGGGAGCGCGTGGGCGCCCGCTTCGAGCGCGCCGTCACCCTGCTGCTCCTGCCCGAACGGGCCGCCGAAGGCCGGGCCGAACTCGACGACCTCGGCGCGTGACGGGAGCCGGCGGCGGCGACCGGATCACCTGACGATCCGGCTTCGGGGTCGGGGCCGACCGGGCCGGCGTGATTGGATGTGCGCCGTGCGGCTGTCTCCGGGGTCGGTCTGCTGGGCGGTGGTCGCCGGCGGGGCGGTGGTGCACGTGCTCGGCGCGCTGTCGGACGCGCCGGTCCTCGCCGGGCAGGCGACCGCGGTGGCCCTGGCCGGCCTTGCCGTGATCGTGCTGCTCCGCGCCGGGCGGGGCCGTCTCGCGGTGGCGGCTGGCACCGGGCTGCTCGCGGTCGACGCCGTGCTGTCGAGCCGGGACGTGGGCGGGCCGAGGTACCTGACGCCGTTCTACGCGCCGCTGAGCCCGGCGCGGCCGTACTCCCTCGGTGAGGATCTCGCCTGGCTGGGTGAAACGTTGTCGGCGCAGCTCACCCAGCACTGGTCCGCGTTGCTGGGGATACCGCTGATCTGTGGCGGCACCATCGTGACGCTGGCCGACCGGCCGCGGACCGACGCGCGGTGGCCACGGTGGGCCGCCCGGGCCGCCGTCGCCGGGGTGGCGGTCATCCTGCTCACCGGGATCGGCGGAGGGAGCCTGACCCGTCGACTGGTCGAGCTCGGCGCCCAGCTGCCGACCGTGGTGACGGTCGCCGGCGGGCTGACGGTGCTCCTGGTGGCCGCCGGCCGGACGTGGCGCTCCGGCGTCCCGGCCGTGCTGGGCGCCTCGCTGCTGACCGCGGCCCTGCTCACCGCCGACCTGACGTCGGCGGGGCCGGTCCGGCCCGTTGTCCTGCACGAGTTCCACTCGTACGCCGAACCCGCGTTCCTGGAGCCGGGCTACCGGATCGAGACGGCGGCCGCGGTGGCGGTCGGCCGGGGCCTGCCGCCCGGCCTGGTCGCGGCGCCGCTGCTGGCGCTGGTGCTGATCCTCGCGCTCGCCCTGCTGGTGCGCGCGGCGCCGAACCGGGAACCCGGCCCGCGGGGCGACGGTCCTGGCGGCCTGCAAGGCGTCCCACCCGAGCAGTAGCGCCGACCACCGTGGACGGCAGGTCCGGCCCCGATCGACGGCGATCGACGGGAGCGCCGGGCGGACCTAGCATGTGGGCGGATGGATCTTCGCGATCCCCCTGGCCGATCCCGGCCACCAGCCCGACCGAAGGGAGACGCCCGTGCGTCGATCCCCGCATCTGGCACTACTCGGCGTCGGCATGGCCGGCGCACTGGTCCTGGCCGCCGCTCCGGCGGCAGCGGCGGCCCAGCCCGCCGCCGGCACGCCACCGGGCATCGTGGTCAGTGACGGCATGACCCAACCGGTGTTCTCGCTCGCGGACGCGATCGAGGAGCGGGTGTACGTACGGACCACGGTGGACACCGACCACGACGGCCGCCGGGACCGGGTGGCGATCGACATCTCCCGGCCCCGGGAGACCGCGACCCAGGGCTTCAAGGTGCCGGTCATCTTCGAGCACAGCCCGTACCGGAAGAACGTCTGGGGCGACGTGCCGTACCCGAGTGTGCTGGTGGACGAGCTGCCACAGAACGGCGTGACCGACCGCGCGGGACTGCGGGCGCTCGACAGGGGCGTCCAGCGCGCGGTGGCGAAGGCCAACCTGCCCGGCTCGCTGGACGACTACTACGTGCCGCGCGGGTATGCGGTGGTGCTCGGCCAGAGCGTCGGCACGGGCGACTCGGACGGCTGCCCGACCAGCGGCGACCAGGCCGAGACGCTCGGCACCAAGGCGGTCATCGACTGGCTGAACGGGCGGGCGGAGGGGTACGACGCGAGCGGCGCCCCGGTCACCGCCGACTGGACCACCGGCGCGGTCGGCATGACCGGCGTCTCCTACAACGGAACCCTGCCCAACCAGGTGGCCACCACCGGGGTCGAGGGGCTCCGGACCATCGTGCCGGTCGCCGCGATCAGCAGCTGGTACGACTACTACCGGGCCAACGGTCTGGTGGTCGCCCCCGGGACGTTCCAGGGCGAGGACACCGACGTCCTGGCCCGGTTCACCGCCGGCCGGGCACGCGCCGAGGGGCCCTGCGCCGACGAGATCGCCGAGCTCACCGAGGAGCAGGACCGGGTCACCGGCGACTACTCGACGTTCTGGCGGGATCGCGACCACCTCGACGCCCGCGAGGTGGCGGCGAGCGTCTTCGTCGTGCACGGCCTCAACGACTGGAACGTGAAGACCGAGCACTTCGCCGGCTGGTGGGACGAGTTGGCCCGGCGTGACGTACCGCGCAAGATCTGGCTGCACCAGGGTGGGCACGGCGGCCCGGGCAGCAGCGCGTCGGTGACCCTGCCCGACGGCCGGACGTGGACCTACAAGCAGACCGAGAACCGCTGGTTCGACTACTGGTTGTGGAACGTGCGCAACGGGATCATGGACGAGCCGACCGCGGTGCTGCAGCGGGAGGACCGGGTGTACACCACGTATGCCAACTGGCCCGACCCGGGCGCCCGCGAGGTCGCGCTGAAGCTCGCCGCGACCAGCGCCACCGACCCCGGCACGCTCACCGCCGGGAAGCGGCCGGGGGTCAAGGTCGAGCAGGGCTTCGTCGACCAGGGCCGGACCATCCACCCGGACACCCTGGTGGCCGACCCGGACGCGGCGAGCCCGAACCGGCTCGCCTACCGGTCCCCGGTGCTGGCCCAGGCCGTCCGGATCTCCGGGCGCCCGGAGATGCGACTGCGGATGGCGATCGACAACAAGCCGGACGCGAACCTCACCGTGTACCTGGTCGACTACGGACCCACCGGATCGACCGCCGCGCCGAGGGTGGTGACCCGGGGCTGGATGGACCCGCAGAACCGCAAGGGCCCGTCCCGCACCGAGCCGGTGCAGCAGGGCAAGCTGTACGACTACCGGTGGACCCTGGAACCGAAGGACTACGTCTTCCCGGCGGGGCACCGGATCGGCGTGGTCGTCTTCTCCAGCGACCAGGAGTACACCCTGCTGCCGCTCGGCGGCACCGAGCTGCGGGTCGCGCCGAACCACAGCGAGTTGCGGCTGCCGGTGGTCGGGGGGAGGGCCGTCCTCGGGTTCTGAGCCGTCCCGGTGACGCTGACCGGTGGCTCCGGCTGACTCCGGGAAGTGCGCCGATCGGTAGGTGGGGCGGCCCGACGCGTCGGGCCGCCCCACCTACCGGTCATCGACGTCCAGCTCTGCGCCGCCGGCCATCCCCTGCGCGACCGCACGGCAGCGCGCCGGCCCGGCACGACCGCGGTGGTCCCGCGACAGGCGTAGGACCTGCCGCCGGGAATGTTTCGCCACTCGTCGGATGATCGGCCGCGAGCCGCACCGTAGCGTCGGTGCGATTCACCTCGCATCCGCCCGACTACCGCACGTGACGGCCGGGCGGGCGGGCGCCGCGCACGAGCGCGGCGGACCGCTGCGGCGGTCGTGAGCCGGCGCTCCATGCTGTCTTTCCCGTCCCCCGAAGGAGCAGCGGTGCCCCTATCCTCCCGTCCAGCCCGTGGCCGACGAAACGCCGCCTTGCTGCTGTCCACGACCCTCGTCGCGGCCCTGACACCGTTCACCGCGACACCCGCCGGTGCCGCCCCGGACGGGGCCGGCCCGGCGAACCGGCTCTTCCTCACCGGCCCCAACGACGGCGCGCCCGACGACATCGCCGTCAGCTACCTGCGGGCTCATCCGGCCGAGTACGGCGTCCGCGACGCGGACCTCACCGACCTGGCGGTGGCCTCCAGCTACCGCAGCCGGCACAACGGAGTGACCCATGTCAACCTGGCGCAGCGCCACCGGAGCCTGGAGGTCTTCGGCGCCACCGCCACCGTCACCATCGCCCGCGACGGCAGTGTCGTCTTCGTCGGCGACACCCTGGTGTCCGGCCTCTCCGACGCGGCCTCCGGCACCGCGTCCCTGGATCCGGTCGAGGCGGTGGCGGCGGCGGCCGACGGCCTCGACCTGGCTGACCCGACCAACCCGCGGGTGATGAGCCGCAGTGGCGGCCCGGCCCAGCGCACCGTCGTCTCCGGCAGCGGCATCTCCGACCAGCCCATCCCGGCGAAGCTGGGCTGGCAGCCGACCGCCGACGGGCTGCGCCTGGCCTGGCAGTTGGTGATCGACGACTCCGCCGACGTGCACCTGTGGAACGCCACCGTCGACGCCGAGACCGGCGAACTGCTGGGCGCCGACGACTGGACCCACCAGGACAGCCCGACCGACCTGGCCAGCACGCTGGGCCGCCGGGAGCAGGCGGCCCCGACCGTGACCGCCGCGAACGTCCCGACCCCGAGGGTGACCCCGCCGGACCCGGTCGACGACGGGTCGAGCTACCGCGTCTTCGAGTTCCCCAAGGGCGACCCGAACGACGGGCCGCAGAGCCTGGTGACCAATCCGGCGGACGGGACCGCCTCGCCGTACGGCTGGCACGACACCGACGGCACGCCGGGCGCCGAGCACAGCACCACCCGGGGCAACAACGCGCACGCCTACACGGACAAGGACGCCAACAACCAGGTCGACCCGGGCAGCGCGACCGAGGGCGGAGCCGGTCTCACCTTCAACGTCCCGGCCGACCTGAACGAGCACCCGCAGACCTACGCCCCGGCCGCGGTGGTCAACCAGTTCTACTGGTGCAACATGGTCCACGACCTGACCTACCGGTACGGCTTCGACGAGGCGTCCGGGAACTTCCAGGTCAACAACTACGGGCGGGGTGGCGCCGGCGGCGACGACGCGCAGTGCGAGGCGCACGACGGCTCCGGCCAGAACAACGCCAACTTCTCGACGCCGGCGCTGGACGGCGGTCGCCCGCGGATGCAGATGTTCCTCTGGCCGGGCAACCAGTTCGGCCTGCCGAACGCCGTGACCATCGGCGCCGGGACCGCCGCCGGCACCTACGAGGCGGAGTACGCCCGGTTCACCCCCGCGCCCACCAGCGCCGGCTTCGCCGGCGAGGTGGTGGCGGTCGACGACGGAGTCGGGGCGACCGGCGACGGCTGCACGGCCTACAGCCTGCCCGGCGGGGCGATCGCCGTGGTCGACCGCAGCAACGGTTGCAGCTACCACACGCAGGTGGTCAACGCCGAGGCGGCGGGCGCCGTAGCGGTGGTGGTCGTCAACAGCGTCGCGGGCGCCCCGGTGGTGATGAGCGGCTCCATGAGCCCGGCGGTCGGCATCCCCGCGGTGATGGTGAGCCAGGCCGACGGCAACCGCATCAGGGCGGGACTGCCCGCCGCCGGCCGGGTGCACCGCAACCTGGACCGGCCGGCGATGCGGGACGCCTCGTTCCGCTCCGAGACGATCTTCCACGAGTACGGCCACGGCGTCTCCAACCGGCTGACCGGTGGCCCGACGGTCAACTGCCTCACCGGCGAGGAGCAGATGGGGGAGGGCTGGAGCGACTTCCTCGCGATCACCTCGCTGCTCAACCCCGCGATCGACGACCCGGAGGGCGCTCGCGGTTACGGGCAGTACGCGCTTTTCCAGGACAGCCGGGTGGGCGGCGGGATCCGGCCGCGGCCGTACTCGCGGAACATGGAGATCCAGCCGTTCACCTACGACAGCATCAAGACCGGCGGCTGGTTGGAGGGGACCTCCCTGACCGCCCCGCACGGCATCGGCCACGGCTGGGCGGCGATGCTGTGGGACCTGACCTGGGACCTCGTCGACCGGCACGGGTTCAACCCGAACGTCTACGAGTCGTGGCGCACCGGCGGCAACAACCTCGCCCTCCAACTGGTCGTCGACGGCCTCAAGATGCAGGGCTGCCGCCCCGGTTTCGTCACCGGTCGGGACGCCATCATCGCCGCCGACGCCGTTCTCACCGGCGGGGCGAACACCTGCACCATCTGGGCCTCCTTCGCCCGCCGCGGCCTCGGTCACAGCGCCGTCCAGGGCACCACCGGTCGCAACGACAACACCGAGGCGTTCGACACCCACCCGTCCTGCCGCGGTGACTTCACCGGCCTGGCCGGACAGCCCGCCCTCAACACCGTCAGCGCCGGCGACGCCGTGCCGATGAGGTTCGCGCTCGCCACCAACCGGGGCCTGGACATCCTCGCCAGCGGCTCGCCCTACTCCCGGCTGGTCGACTGCGACACCCTGGCGACCGTCGGCCCGGACGGCGCCGTCACCCCGCGGCCCATCCCGGTCGCCGCCGCCAACCCCGGCGGATCGGCGATGTCGGTCAACGCCAACGGCCAGTACAACTACCCGTGGAAGACCGACCCGGCCTGGGCCGGCACCTGCCGCGAATTCGTCCTCACCCTCGACACCGGATTCCAGTACCGCGCGTACTTCGCGTTCACCAGCTGACCGGTGACGCTCCGGCACCGGCCGGAGGGGTGTCCCGAACAGGGGATGCTCCCTCCGGCCGGTGCGGCGTCAGACCGCCGGAGCCAGGAACTCGGCGAGGGGGTCGACGAGCCGGGCCGGGGCCCGGTTGACGCCGTCGTGGCCGGAGCGTGGCACCGGCAGCACGCGCATCCGCGGCATGACCGGTGCCAGGGCCGCCGCGATCCTCGGGTAGTGCGGTGGCCCGGCCTGCCCGTAGGCGAACAGCACGTCGGCGGTGACACCCGCGTACTGGTCGGGCGGGCCGTCGTGGGCGGCGACGAGATCGGTCTCGTCGAGGGTGATGCCGAGCAGCTCGCCCATCTGGCGGCCGATGGGGGTGCGCAGGAGCAGCCGGCAGATCGCGGTCTGCACGCCGAGCGGCAGCCGGGACGCCGGCAGCTGCGGGTTGCCGGCGGCGCCGACGATGGCCAGCGCGCGTGCGGTGTCGCCGGCCGCGAGGGCCGCCCGCGCCGCCGGGACGAAGGCGCCGGACATGATGCCGTCGACGGACACCGCCGGGTCGTAGAGGGCGAGCCGCGCGATCGGCAGCGTGAAGGCCGCGCGAAGCGCGATGAACCCGCCGGAGCTGTGCCCGAGGACGGCGCGGGCGCCGGTGTGCGCGAGGACCGCGCCCAGGTCCTCGATCTCCTGCGCCACCGTGTAGGGCTCGCGGCGGGCCGGGGCGTCGGCCCGGCCCCGGCGGTTGTAGAGGTGCACGGTGCAGCGGTCGGCGAGCGCCGCCGCCAGCCGGCGGTAGGGCTCGATGGTGACCCCGCCTCCGTGGACGACCACGACGTCCGGGCCGGTGCCGGTGGAGTGCAGGACGAGCTTCTCGCCGTCCGGCGCGAGGATGCGTTCCATCAGGTTCCGCCTTCCCGGGTCGACCCAGAAACTGCGAACGGTGTTTGCAGTTTACAGTAGATCGGTGAGCAGAGCAGCCCCCGGTCGCGGTCAGCGCGAGTCGATCTTCTGGCGACCGCAACGGGGCACCCGAGGGCCCTCGCCGGCGCACAGCCGCGACGACATCGTGGTCGGGGCGATCGCGATCGCGGACGCCGACGGGCTGGCGGCGGTGTCGATGCGGGCGGTCGCCACCCGACTGGAGACCGGGGCCGCCTCGCTCTACCGGTACCTGTCCTCCCGGGACGACCTGCTCGACCTGATGGCCGACCGGGTGGCCGCCGAGCTGCGGCCGTACCCGGAGTCGGACGGCGACTGGCTGGACGCGATGCTGCGGATGGCCCGCGCCCAGCGGGCCGTGCACGAGCGGCACCCCTGGCTGTCCGAGCTGAGCCAACGGGCATCCGCCATCGGCCCGGAGGCCCTGGCGTTCTTCGACGCCTGTTTCCGGATCATGGAGCCGGTCCCGGCGACGCCGATGGCCAAGTTCGAGGCGATCGGCGTGATGAACGGGATCTCCATCCTGTTCGCCCGGAAGCGGACGGCCGGTGAGGCATTCACGTTCGCCGGCGTCGACGTCACCCCGTACCCGCATCTGGTGGCGGCCCTCAGCCAGCCGCCCGCCGAGGCCCCGGCCACCGACCTCTTCGACCGCGCCCAGCGGAGCCTGCTGCGCGGCCTCCTCGCCACCGACCCCGCCTGAGCCGCCGTTGGTCGGCCGCGGCCAAGCGGACGGGCGCCGCTGCCCCGCGCCCGGGGCGAGAACCGGGTCCGATCGCGATCTCGCCGCTGGTCACGCCGTTCCTGCGCGACACGGTCGTCGATGCGCGCGTGGCCCGGGCCGGCATACTCCGCCGCCCATCCGGGTAGAAGCATGTCACTGCGTCGCAGTGGCTGGCGGCAACGTCGCCCGGCTGGCTCCAGCGGATCGACCCCGACCTGACCGCTGGCGGTGCGACGTGCGGAAGAGCAGCGGATGAAGGAGGGCCACCATGCCATTCCACAGCGGATTCGTTCGTCGACCGTCGGCGCCGGCCGGAGTGCTCCGCAGGCGGCACGGTCCCACCGACCATCGGGTCCGGTGATGGTCATGTCTGCGCTGACCACCACCCGGCGGGCGCTCGCCAGCCCCTCGATCCCCCGCGAGTACGTGGTGTACCTCCAGGCCAAGCTGCTGGAGGCGGAGGCCAGCCTGGCGGCGATGAGCGAGCGGTACGACCGGACCAAGGCCCGCTTCGACCGTTGCTGCGCGCGTCGGGGCATCACCCCGGACGAGGACATCGTCAACTACATCAACTCGAAGAGCATGAACCCGGAACTCAAGTTCTGGTATTCGAAGGTCGAGCACTTCCAGCGCGAGGTCGCCGCCTACGGGGCGGCGCTGACCGGGCTCGAGGCCGCGCACCGGATGCTCGGTCCGGGCCGCGGCTACGGCGTACGGTCGGAGAACCGACGTGGCAACGGCAGGGTGGCCTGAGTCGCCCGACCCGACGGGTCGCGGCACGGCGAGGGACTCCGGTGGCGGCGGCTCGCACCGACACCGGAGACCTCACCGCTGGGCCAGCGGTGACGCGGCCGGGTCACCCGGTCAGTGGCAGGCGCCGGTGCCGCTGTCGGTGTAGCTCTGCCCGGCCACCGGCACGAACTGCCAGTCGTAGCTGTCGGCGTGCAGGGTGAACTTCAGCACGCCGTACGCCGTGCTGTTGCGCGCCTCGCTGTTGGGCTGGATGGTGCCGAAGCTGTAGTGGCTGGCGCCGCCCATCCCGGCGACGAAGCTGCGCATGCCCCGGGCGGCGTCGTGGCCACCGGCCGGGTTCATCGGCGCGAACCGCTCGTAGACGTGGTTGTGACCCCAGACCACGACGTCCGCGTTGTGGTCGTAGAGCGCCTGGTAGAGCGGACGCGTCGAGGTCGACGGCGCGTGGTTGGAGCTGGACGTGAAGAGCGGGTGGTGCCAGTAGGCCAGCGTGCACGGCTTCGTGCTGGCCGCCAGGTCCGCCCGCAGCCACTGCTCCTGGGCCGAGCCGGCCGACATGCTGATGTTCGAGTTCAGCGACACGACGTGCCAGTTGCCGAGGTCGTAGGAGTAGTAGCCCCGGCCGCTCGGGCCGGCCTGCGCGCCGAAGTAGCTGTAGTACGGCGCGGCACCCGAGGTGTTGTAGTCGTGGTTGCCCGGCGACGGGCGGGTGCGCGCCTTGTGCCGGCCCCAGGTGGGGGCGTAGTAGCTGCTGAACTCGGACGCGGTGCCGTTGCTGTAGACGTTGTCGCCGGTGGTGAAGACCGTGCCGGAGATGGTGTCCAGCAGCGCCGCGGTGGCGCTGTCGCCGGAGCCGGAGTTGGCGATGTCGCCGGCCCCGACCAGGACCGGGTCGCCGGACGGCGGCGTCGTGGTTCCGGTAGTGACCACCAGTTGCGGCGCGTCGGCGCCGCTCTCCCGCGAGTCGTAGTACGCGCCGTCGGTGCTGGCGGAGGTCGCACCGAAGCTGTACGTGCCGTTGCCGGTGACCCGGGCGGTGACATCGACCTCGTACCAGCCGTCGCTGCTGACCGCGCCGATCGAGCCCATCGTCGCGCCGTCGATGGCCGGCTGGTTGTTCCAGGTCGTGCCGGTCTCCGACCAGGTCGTGTCGGACATCGCCCGGAACGTGCCGCCGGCGTTGCTGCCGGCGTTGCCGCTGATCGCGCGCAGCCGCAGCTTGGCGCTGGTGACCGCGCCGCTGACCCCGCTGACGGCGAAGCGCAGGAAGATCCGCCGCACCGGCGAGTTGTCGACGACGACCTGCGTCGACGTGCCGTAGTTGGTGGACGCGGCGTCACTCTGGACGTAGGTGTCGGCGACCGGCTTGAAGGTGGCGGTCGCCGCGGCCGCCGAGGTCGCGCCGGTCCCGACGACGGTGGCGGTGGCGGCGACCAGCACCGCGACCGTCCCGATCGTCACCGGCGGACGAGAGAGTCGAATGCCCATCCAGGAGCCCTTCTCTGGGGGTGTGTTGGGAGCGGATGGAATGTAGGAAGGTCGATGGACCGGCCGGCTACGCCCGGGTGAACAGCGCGTCCTGGTAGGCAAACTCCTCGATGTTGCCGAGATGTTCACCCCGCGCACGTCCAGTCGGCACGCGCGGTCCGTTGTGGCGGGTCCGGCCAGGACGCACGATGGCTGACCGTCAGCCGCGATCCGAAGGGGACGCTTGTGTACCTGTCGACCGTCTCCCGACCGGCGACCGATCCGCCCGGACCCACGCCCGACCGGCGGGGCCGCCGGTTCACCCTGGTCAGCGGCAACGTCGTCGCCCTCGGCACGGTCAGCCTGGTCACCGACGTCTCCGCCGAGATGGTCACCGCCGTCCTGCCGCTCTACCTGGTGCTCGGGCTTCACCTCAGCCCGCTGGCGTTCGGGGTCGTCGACGGCGTCTACACCGGCGCCACCGCGCTGCTGCGGATCGTCGGCGGGTTCGTCGCCGACCGGTTCCGGCGGCGCAAACTGGTCGCCGGACTCGGCTACGCGCTCTCCGCGGTCGCCAAGCTCGGCCTGCTGCTCGCCGGCCGCTCGGTGCCCGCGATCGGCGCGGTCATCGCGGTCGACCGGCTCGGCAAGGGCGTGCGCACCGCGCCGCGCGACGCTCTCATCACGCTGTCGACGCCGCCGGAGTCACTGGGCCGGGCGTTCGGGGTGCACCGGGCGATGGACGGTGTCGGCGCGTTCCTCGGTCCGCTGGTGGCGATGGCGGTCCTGCTGGCCGTCGGCCAGTCCTACGACGCGGTCTTCGTCGCCAGCTTCTGCATCGCGGCCCTGGGCGTCATCGTGCTCGTCCTGTTCGTCCGCGAGTCGCCGTCCGGCGAGGGCCCGTCCGGCGAGCGCCGGTCCGGCGGGCGGCGGTCCGGCGAGGGCCCGTCCGGCGGGCGGCCGGCGGGCGCGGCGTCGCGCGGTGCCGGCGGTGGGAAGGTCGCCGTCCGCGAGGCGCTCGGCCTGTTGCGCGACCGGCCGGCCCGGCGACTAGACGAGTAGTTCCGATGTCAGGGGTCGATGTCTGGGTATGAAGAGAGGGCATCCAGGATCATGTTGTGACGCAA
>NZ_JBSWCE010000035.1:0-79278 GCF_056780015.1 Micromonospora sp. R311 | reverse complement strand
AGGGCGACGGAGAGGGCGTGCACGTGGCGGCCGAGGCCGCCGACGAGCACCGGCGGGTACTCCCAGGACAGCATCAGGATGCGCCGGGCCGGTGGGGCGCCGCCGCCGGCGGGCTGCGGGATCGCCGGGCGGGACGTGAGGGTGGGCCGGCAGGCCCGGTCCGGGGCGGTGGCGAGCGGCTCGCCGACCCGCAGCGTCGTCACATCAATCTCCGTCCATGCAGGGTGGGGCACACCGGCGCCGGTGCCGGCGGAGTGGAAGGAAGGGTGGCCGAGGGCCGAGGCGGTGACGCGCGGGCGCGTCCCGCGAACAAGCAAAAGGCACCGGCGCCGATCCCGCATCTCGAAAAGGGTCAAGGTGACGGACGACACCCGAAGGGTTCAACGCGGATCAGTCGGGCGGATTACGGTCATCGGCCGAACGGGTGGATTGGCCGCGGAGCGGGCGGGGCAATACCCGCCGTGCACACCGCCGGCTCCGCCGCGTGGTGTGCTCATGGTGCGGGTGCGCTCATGATCTTGTGCCGAAGGAGCGACATGCAGGTCTGGCCGGGCGAGCGCTATCCGCTGGGCGCCACCTACGACGGGATGGGCACCAACTTCGCGATCTTCTCCGAGGTGGCCGAGCGGATCGAGCTCTGCCTCTTCGACGAGTGGGACACCGGCGCGGAGCGGCGGATCGAGCTGCGCGAGGTGGACGCCTACGTCTGGCACGCCTACCTCCCGGGCGTAGAGCCCGGGCAGCGGTACGGCTACCGGGTGCACGGGCCGTACGACCCGGCGAACGGGCTGCGCTGCAACCCGCACAAGCTGCTGCTCGACCCGTACGCCAAGGCGATCGACGGCGACGTGCGGTGGGACCCGGCGGTCTACGACTACGAGCACGGTGACCCGGAGCGGATGAACAGCACCGACTCGGCGCCGTTCATGCCGAAGTCGGTGGTGGTCAACCCGTACTTCGACTGGGGCAACGACTCCCCGCCGCGCACCCCGTACCACCACTCGGTGATCTACGAGGCGCACGTGCGCGGCCTGACCATGCGCCACCCCGACATCCCCGACGAGCTGCGCGGCACGTACGCCGGCATCGCCTCCCCGCCGATGATCGAGCACCTGACGACACTCGGGGTGACCGCGATCGAGCTGATGCCGGTGCACCAGTTCGTGCACGACCACCGGCTGGCCGACCTGGGCCTGCGCAACTACTGGGGCTACAACACCATCGGCTTCTTCGCCCCGCACCACGGCTACTCCGCCCTCGGCCGGCTCGGCCAGCAGGTGCAGGAGTTCCGCGGCATGGTCCGGGCGCTGCACGCCGCCGGCATCGAGGTGATCCTCGACGTGGTCTACAACCACACCGCCGAGGGCAACCACCTCGGCCCGACGCTGAGCTTCAAGGGCGTCGACAACGCCAGCTACTACCGGCTCAGCGAGGACGACCGGCGCCACTACGTCGACTACACCGGCACCGGCAACAGCCTCAACGTGCGCAGCCCGCACTCGCTCCAGCTGATCATGGATTCGTTGCGCTACTGGGTGACCGAGATGCACGTCGACGGCTTCCGCTTCGACCTCGCCGCCACCCTGGCCCGCGAGTTCTACGAGGTGGACCGCCTCTCCACCTTCTTCGAGGTGGTGCAGCAGGACCCGGTGGTCAGCCAGGTCAAATTGATCGCCGAACCGTGGGACGTCGGCCCGGGCGGCTACCAGGTGGGCAACTTCCCGCCGGTGTGGACCGAGTGGAACGGCAAGTACCGGGACACCGTGCGGGACTTCTGGCGCGGCGAGCCGGCCACCCTCGCCGAGTTCGCCTCCCGCATCTCCGGCTCCGCCGACCTCTACCAGGACGACGGGCGCCGCCCGTTCCACAGCATCAACTTCGTCACCTGCCACGACGGGTTCACCCTGGCCGACCTGGTGTCGTACAACGACAAGCACAACGAGGCCAACGGCGAGGAGAACCGGGACGGCGAGAACCACAACCGGTCCTGGAACTGCGGCGTGGAGGGGCCGACCGACGACCCGGCGGTGCTCGCCCTGCGGGCCCGGCAGCGGCGCAACTTCCTGGCCACCCTGATCCTCTCCCAGGGCGTGCCGATGATCGGCCACGGCGACGAGCTGGGCCGCACCCAGCACGGCAACAACAACGCCTACTGCCAGGACAGCGAGCTGGCCTGGGTGGACTGGGACAACGCCGACGGCGACCTGCTGGAGTTCACCCGCAAGCTGGTCGCCTTCCGCCGCCGGCACCAGGTGTTCCGCCGCCGCCGGTTCTTCACCGGCCTGCCGGTCGGCGGCCGGGCCGCCGAGTCACCCCTGCCGGACCTGGCCTGGTACACCCCGGACGGCCGGGAGATGACCGGCGAGGACTGGGGCAACGACTTCGGCCGCTCGGTGGCCCTCTTCGTCAACGGCGAGGGCATCCGCGAGCGCGGCCAGTACGGCCAGCGGCACGTGGACGACTCCTTCCTGCTCTGCTTCAACGCCCACGACGCGCCGCTGGACTTCACCCTGCCGCCGGCCGAGTTCGGGCAGCGGTGGGAGCAGGTGATCAGCACCGCCGAACCGGAACCGGAGAAACCGACAGTGGTCGAGGCGGGCGGCGCGCTGACCGTCCCGGACCGCTGCGTGGTGGTGCTGGAGAGGGCGGCGTGACATGTCCGCGACCCCTCGCGCCACCTACCGGGTGCAGGTCCGCCCCGGCTCCGACCTGGACGCCACCGCCGGTCTCGCCGGCTACCTCGCCGACCTCGGCGTCACCGATCTCTACAGCGCGCCGCTGCTGACCGCCATCCCCGGCTCCGCGCACGGCTACGACGTGGTCGACCACCGGACGGTCAACCCGGAACTCGGCGGCGAGGCCGGCCGGCAGCGGCTGCTGCGCGCCCTGCGGGCGGCCGGCCTCGGCCTGGTCGTGGACATCGTGCCCAACCACGCCGGGGTGGCCGTGCCGGCGGCCAACCCGGCCTGGTGGGACGTGCTGCGCCGGGGCCGTGGGTCGGCGTACGCCCGCTGGTTCGACATCGACTGGGACCGCGGCCGGCTGCTGCTGCCGGTGCTGGCCGACGCGCCGGACGCTCTCGACGACCTCAAGCTCGCCGACGGCGAGCTGCGCTACCACGAGCACCGCTTCCCGATCGCCGACGGCACCGGCGACGGCACGCCCCGGCAGGTGCACGACCGGCAGCACTACGAGCTGGTCTCCTGGCGACGCGGCGACGCCGAGCTGACCTACCGCCGGTTCTTCGCCGTCTCCGACCTGGCCGGCCTGCGGGTGGAGGACCCGGAGGTCTTCGCTGCCACCCACGCCGAGATCCTGCGCTGGGTGGCGGCCGGCGAG
Source organism: Micromonospora sp. R311 (assembly GCF_056780015.1). Taxonomy (NCBI): domain Bacteria; kingdom Bacillati; phylum Actinomycetota; class Actinomycetes; order Micromonosporales; family Micromonosporaceae; genus Micromonospora; species Micromonospora sp. R311. Next base: position 75,939 of record NZ_JBSWCE010000035.1, on the reverse strand, counting down.
GTCGACGGCATCCGGGTCGACCACCCGGACGGGCTGCGCGACCCGGCCGGCTACCTGGCCCGGCTGCGGGCCGCCGCGCCGGACGCCTGGCTGCTGGTGGAGAAGATCCTGGAGTACGGCGAGGAGCTGCCGGAGTGGCCGGTGGACGGCACCACCGGCTACGACGCGCTCGCGGCCGTCTGCGGCCTCTTCGTCGACCCCGACGCCGAGGCCGACTTCACCGCCCTGGACACCCGGCTGGTCGGCCGGCCGACCTCCTGGCAGAACCTGACCCACGACACCAAGCTCGCCGCGGCCACCCGGCTGCTCGCCGCCGAGCTGACCCGGCTGGCCGCCCAGGTCCCCGAGGTGGAGCCGGCTACGGCCCGGGCGGCGCTGGCCGAACTCGCCGCCGCCTTCCCGGTCTACCGGGGCTACCCGCCCGAGGGCGCCCGGCACCTGGCCACCGCCCGCGCCGAGGCCGGCCGGCGCCGCCCCGACCTCACCGGCGGCCTGGACGCGGTCACCCGCCGGCTGCGCGACCCGGACGACGAACTGGCCCGACGCTTCCCCCAGTACACCGGGGCGGTGATGGCCAAGGGCGTGGAGGACACCGCGTTCTACCGGTGGAGCCGGTTCGTGGCGCTCAACGAGGTCGGCGGCAGCCCCGCCCACTTCGGCGTGCCGCCGGCCGAGTTCCACCGCTCCGCCGCCGCCCGGCAGGTGCGCTGGCCGGCGGGCATGACCACGCTCTCCACCCACGACACCAAGCGGTCGGAGGACGCGCGGGCCCGGTTGGCCGTCCTGTCGGAGCTGCCGGAGCGCTGGGCGTCGCTGGTGGGCGACTGGATGGCGCGGGTGCCGCTGCCCGACCCGGCGTTCGCGCACCTGCTGTGGCAGACCGCCGTCGGCGCCTGGCCGATCGAGCGCGAGCGCCTTCATGCGTACGCCGAGAAGGCGGCCCGGGAGGCCGCCGCGTCGACCAGCTGGACCGACCCCGACCCGGCGTTCGAGCGAGCCATGCACGCGATGGTCGACGCGATGTACGACGACGCTGTCCTGAACGCTTCGATCGGTGACTTCGTCGCCGAGATCACCCCGGCCGGCTGGTCCAACTCGCTCGGGCAGAAGCTGGTGCAGCTGGCCATGCCCGGGGTGCCGGACACCTACCAGGGCACCGAGCTGTGGGACAACTCGCTGGTCGACCCGGACAACCGCCGGCCGGTCGACTTCGCCGTACGCCGGCAGCTGCTGGCCCGGCTCGACGGCGGCTGGCGGCCCCCGGTCGACGCCGGCGGGGCGGCGAAGCTGCTGGTGGTCTCCCGCACCCTGCGGCTGCGCCGGGACCGCCCGGAGCTGTTCACCGGCTACCGGCCGGTGCCGGCGCACGGCCCGGCCGGGCGGCACGCGGTCGCCTTCGACCGCGGCGGCGCGATCGCGGTGGCGACCCGGCTGCCGCTCGCGCTGGCCCGCGCCGGCGGCTGGCGGCGGACCACCCTGTCGATTTCCGTTCACCGAGTTACGGACATGTTCACCGGTCGGGTCTACAGTGGGTCTGACCTGCTCCTTCATGATCTGTTGAGCACCTATCCTGTCGCGCTGCTGGCTCCCACCCCCGAGTCCGTGGAGGCTGCGTCATGACCGAATTCGCGGTGTGGGCGCCGGACGCCGCCCGGGTCCGGCTGCGCGTGACCGGCGGCGCCGACCGGGCGATGCGCGCCGGGCCGGACGGCTGGTGGCGGGTCGAGGTGCCCGGCGCCGGCCCCGGCACCGACTACGCCTTCCTGCTCGACGACGACGACCAGCCGCTGCCCGACCCGCGCTCCGCGTGGCAGCCGCACGGGGTGCACGGGCCGAGCCGGCTCTACGACCACGCCGCGTTCGACTGGACCGACACGTCGTGGACCGGCCGGCAACTGCCCGGCAGCATCCTCTACGAGCTGCACGTCGGCACCTTCACCCCGGAGGGCACCTTCGACGCCGCCATCGGCCGCCTCGACCACCTGGTCGAACTCGGCGTCGACATGGTCGAACTGCTCCCGGTGAACGCCTTCAACGGCGAGCACAACTGGGGCTACGACGGGGTCTGCTGGTATGCCCCGCACCAGCCCTACGGCGGGCCGGACGGCCTGAAACGGCTGGTCGACGCGGCCCACGCCAAGGGTCTGGGGGTGATCCTCGACGTCGTCTACAACCATTTCGGGCCCTCCGGGGCCTACGCGCCGCGGTTCGGCCCCTACCTGGCCGAGCAGACCAACCCCTGGGGGCGCGCGGTCAACCTGGACGGTCCGCACTCCGACGAGGTGCGCCGCTACATCGTCGACAGCGTGCTGATGTGGCTGCGCGACTACCACGTCGACGGGCTGCGGCTCGACGCCGTGCACGCGCTGACGGACGCCCGGGCCACCCCGCTGCTGGAGCAGCTGGCGGTCGAGGTGGAGTCGCTCTCCACCCACCTCGGCCGGCCGCTGTCGCTGATCGCCGAGTCCGACCTGAACGACCCCCGGCTGATCATCCCGCGCGAGGCGGGCGGCTACGGCCTGCACGCCCAGTGGAACGACGACGCGCACCACGCCCTGCACACCCTGCTCACCGGCGAGCGGCAGGGCTACTACGGCGACTTCGGCTCCCTCGAATGCCTGGGTGAGGTGCTGACCGGCGCCTTCTTCCACGCCGGCACCTGGTCCAGCTTCCGCAACCGCAGCCACGGCCGGCCGGTCGACCGGCAGCGCACGCCGGGGCACCGGTTCGTGGCGTACCTGCAGAACCACGACCAGATCGGCAACCGGGCCACGGGGGACCGGATCTCGGCGTCGCTGTCGCCGTCCCTGCTCCGGGTCGGGGCGACGTTGCTGATGACCGCGCCGTTCACGCCGATGCTGTTCATGGGGGAGGAGTGGGCGGCGTCGACGCCGTGGCAGTTCTTCACCAGCCACCCGGAGCCGGAGCTGGCGACCGCGGTGGCGACCGGCCGGCGGCGGGAGTTCGCCGCGCACGGGTGGCCGCCGGGGGAGGTGCCGGACCCGCAGGACCCGCAGACCTTCGTGCGGTCCCGGCTGGACTGGGCTGAGCTGGACAAGCCCGAACACCGCGAGGTGTACGACTTCTACCGGCGGCTGATCGCGCTGCGCAAGGCTCGCCCCGACCTGACCGATCCGCGGCTGGACCGGGTGCAGGTCCGCCACGGTGACCACTTCCTGGTGATGCGGCGGGGGGAGACGCTGGTGGTGGCGAACCTCGCCGGCAAGCCGCAGGGGATCACGCTGCCGGGGGTGGCGCGGCGGGTGCTGCTGGCCACTCAGGACGGGGTCACGGTGATGCGGGACCGGATCGAGCTACCGGCGGAGACGGCGGCGATCGTGGCGCTCTGATGTCCCGGCGAACTGCCAGAGAACACCCCTAGGAATCCGCAGGCGCGAAACGGAAGGATGGGCTGTTGGGCGACGAAAAGTAGGACAATCCGCCGGTTTCGGTGAAGTCCTGAAGCCGACGAAGCGCTGCCTCAGCCGCGGTTACGTCACTCAGGTACACCCGAATGCCGGTGAAGCGTAGCCATGCGTCGGCAGTGACGGGGTCGATGCCCAAGCCGTCCAAGTCACCCGTCAGCATGACGCGGGCGTGGATCCCTCGATCACGCTGCTCGACGATCTCGAGATCGATGAGGTCGTACTGGTGATGCTGGAAGAAGTAGACGCTGGACTCAGCAGGTTCGCCAGCACCTTGGACCGCTTGGCCTGCCATGCTGCGCCAGCTGACCCCGGGCAGGGGTAGCCAGTCGATGTCCAGGAAGACCGGGCTACTCCCATAGTCCCGGGCCACTTCCTGGAACGGGAAGCGGAAGCTCCAGGTCAAGGCCGGCAGCAGCCCGATCCTCGGGTTGTCGAACAGCAGCCCGCCCCAGGTTCCCCCTTGGATCGGAAGAAGCTCCCCGACGTCCAGGGCACCCTCGTCGTCAGCCGGCCTGATCACGCCGGCAGTCTTGCACAAGGTTGTGCATGCCAACGGCCTGAATCACGTCAAGCATTTGGCGTGATGCGACGGTCTTCAAGGCGACCCGCAACGGCCGCACGCGCCGGCGGCCGGCCGGGGCGCAGCGGCCGTCGCACCGCCGTTGGGCGACTCACCGCCGGCGGTGGTGGGGATGCGGCGCGGAGGATGCGGGTTCGCCCCTCCGCCTTTTGGGTGCTTCACATCGCTGCGCGACGGCCCTACGGGCCGGCCGCCCTTGACCCCGGAGCCTCTGGGACCCCTCAGGCCGGCTATTGCCGGCAGGCCAGGGCCTGCCGGCGGCACTCGCGCCGCATCCCCACCACGGCCTCGCGCGCAGCGTCAACCGCGTGGCCCGGCTGACTTCTGCCGGCGCGGCATCGCTAATGGGCAGGAGGTGCGCCAGGGCTATCTGCCGATGCCGGCAAGGCGGCCAGCATGTTGCGCACCGAAGATGCGGAGAAGCGGTGTGGCATAAGCCAGAGTAGCAATGGGATGTAATGAGGCTGTTGTCGCAACTGCTGAGGTATCCCTTCATCGGGCTGCCGCGCAGATTCGACCAGCAAGGCCCAACTTTGGGTCTGCGCCGGAAACCGCCCTTCTACTTTGCCGTTAGGGCTTCGCCAGTAGAACCACTGCCATTGATCGCGTGGCTTGAATGTCTGAAAGCTGGTGTGGCTAATCTTGCGCCACCACTCGCCAAGTGCATCACGCTCCCCCAAGTATGCTTGAATCAACACCATTCCTTCCATCACGTAGGAACTGGTTCCCGACGGCGGCCGGATGGGGCGCAATGCGATGTCAAGGCTCGACCTCAACACATCCTGAATGTCGGCGTACGGGTCAAAAATCGCATCCTTACCTCCGTAGTGCAGGAGGGCTTGAAAACAGGACCCGTTCAGTTTCCTAGCCCGATAGCTGTCGCCAAGTGCATTGAATGCGACTGCCGCAAGCGCAAGCTGAACACACTGCCCTTCGGTCTTCATCTCGATGAGCAAATTATCCAGCGCCTCGCTCAAGAACTCCGCAATGTCCTGCTGCTGATCGAAATCGCCATGTTGCGGTATCTTGCTCAGCGCATGGGCCGCAAAGAGTCCGGCTAGGAGAGTAACCCGGGACTTGTAGACATAGGCGTCCGCGTAAGGCACATCGGCCGGCTCCGCATAGTGTGACCTCTCTTTGACTTCCGCTAGAAGGTCGTCGAATGCGTCCTCTATGGCCCTTTCGATCACTTCCTGGCACGGCTTCCATAGCCTGGCATCTAGCCCGGATTTCTCGACTACTCCCCACATATAGGAGAGAAGCATCAGCCAGCCTTCAATGACTGCCACATAGTTCTGCGCACGGTATTTGTTGCCCAGCAGATAGCCCACCGAAATTGCCGCCGCATTCAAGGTCTGGCGAATCTCGTTATTCGACGGCCTCTTTGCGTCGTCAGGCAGGATCCGACTGAAGAACCCTTCAATCAGGCAAGATAGGAGCGGCTTGTTTAGGGGCTCCAACCCGTGTTCCCTGTACAAGTCAAGAAAACTGGAGAAGTCATCTAGCGCCCTCGGAAGGTATATCCCATAGGCGTCACAAAAATCGCGCATAAGTTCGCCGCGAACAATGGTATCGAAGCTTCTCTTGCCACGACTACTCCAAGCTTGCCGCGTGTCGTAGACCTCGCGGAGAGCCTCGCCCTTGAATTCGCCGTTGACGACCAGGTGGCACACCCACTCCACGTTATCGCTCAATGAGGGGTGCTTCGGCGGCACGTCCACCATGACATCAATCTCTGGCTTAATCTCTGTTCGCCATCGTTCCAAGGTAACATCGCCACCCTTGAGTTGGAAGCAGTGGACCACCCCGTCGGTATCAATCGACGTGATGTCCTTGCCTTGCTCAAGGGTGGCCTTCTTTGGCGAGATGTGCAGGATCCGGTGCCCTTTTAGCGCAAGCAGTTGGGCGTAGGGAATTGTGAAGGAAAGCTCGTTAGCATTAATCAACCAGTTTTCGATTACTCTCTCTTGCAATCCACTGCTCCCGCTTGCGATCCATGAGCGCCTTGGCTCTTTCCCGGAAAGACTCGTCTTCGGCCTGAATACGCATGATTTGCTGCCGCACTTCTTGTGAGCCCCCGGCGATGTCAAGAGGGTTAGGGTTGCCATTGTCATCGAAGCTGATTTCGAGTGACTCAAGCACCCTAAGCAAGAATTCGGCATCTATTGGCCGGCCCTCGTTGCTGATGGTTTGCCCTGCATCCTCCAAGGTGCTGCCGAGACTTTCATAGAATGACTTTGCCAGATTCGATCCGAAGTCGCTGCCGAACGATGCCACGACGCCCAAGATCTCCTCATGCGTCATTGTCGGGAGGTCAGATAGTACAAGGGGACGTTCCAGAGAAAAGTCCTTGAACTCGACATCCTTGACCTCTCCTTGGACCGTCGAGAAATCCGCCCCGTCTCCTTCGTGGTAATACGAGATCGGAGATTTGGCAAACGGACCCAGTTGCGCATCCTGATACGTCTTCATCACTTCATAGAGGACGGACGATATATCACGCTTCAGGGACGGGTAGTCCGGTAAGGCCATGGCTGGAAGGTAATCCTATCGGAGGAAGAAGGGAAGCCGATCGGCCTTAGTTTCTAGAACCCCTCCCGTGGCGCCGTCGCCCCCGAGCTGTTGCGCGGCGGCACCCAGTCCAACCGTTGACCTGGGGTCGGTGCTCGTGACCAGTGCCGCGCCGAGATCGGGCAACGGGTTGCTGGAAGTGGTTGCTCCTTCGCTCCGCATCTCCTGCGGCGGCTTCAGCTTCGAGGCTGTCAGTAGCCGACCAGCAGCATCCCATCAAAGGGAAGGTCTAGGCGCTGGCTGGCGTAGATGGCGTTGAACTGGTCCCGAGCGTCCCGAAAGGCTGGTACCGCCACCTCACGCCCCCCGCTCTGGTGGCGGTAGGCGATCGGAAGCAACAGGGCGAGGCACCGGCGTCGAGGATGAGATTGGCCCGAACGATGTCACGGTAGACCGCATTGCCCGGAGGCGCTGTAGCCATTCTGGGCCGCCCCTGGGCCCCTGGGCCCCTGGGCCGCCCCTGGGCCGCCCCTGGGCCGTCCGGGTCATCACAGGGCCGTCAGACATCGACCACCAACGACCGACGACCAGCAGCACCCAAAGGAACGGCAGGCCAGCCGCCATGTGAGAGCGGCCGAGCTGGTGGGCGACGGACGAGTCGACCTTCGCGCCGGAATCTGTTGACAGCCTGGGCCTGACTGGCTCTAGAGGTCCGAGCACATCTGTTGGTTGCGCCTGAACCCTCGCCCTCATTGGACCGATCAACAGCTCGATGGGACAGCCGAACCACCGGCAAGATACGCCGCGCTGTTTCGGCCTCGGGCCTGTATCGCCGGACGGACACGTGAAGCGACGTTGTCCGGCAGACGCTGCTCTGCCTCTTGAGCCGAGAAGAAGGCGATGTCTTCCAGTTCTTGTCCGGCTAGGTCGAAGCTGTCGAGGCCGGTAACGGTCCCGCAGTCGAAGGTGAAGTGGACGAGGGCGCGTGGCCGCTGCCCGGCGGCGGGTGCCCAGTCCACGACGAGTAGGTCACCCACGGCTACAGCAGCACCCAACTCTTCGCGGATCTCGCGGGCGCACGCCTGATGCGGGTATTCGCCTTCGTCTACGTAGCCGCCAGGGAAGGCCCAGTGGTTGCGGTAGGTGGGTTTGACGAGGAGGACATTGCCGGCCGGGTCGGTGATGAAGGCGGCTGCGGCGGCGTAGAAGGCGGGCAGGTTGGCGTACCAGGTGGCGGGCTCCGTCCAGGTCACATCGTGACGCTAGCCGAAGCGTCTCAATGCCGACTCGCGCTACTTGGGCAGTGGGGTGGCCGCGAGGGCAAGGAGAAGTTCGTTGACCTGGGGCATCGCTTGATGAGGGGTCAGCGTGGCGGTGAGTTCGCGGACGCGGCGGTTCACGCGGGCAGAGTGGACGTCCGCGACATGCCGTGCTAGCTCCCGACCCCAGCCGCAGGCGGTGTCGATGTCCCCAGCGCGGGCATGAGTCGTGGCGATGAGGGCGGTGTGCAGGGCGCGCGTCCGGGCGTTCTGGCCAGCGAGAGTGATCGCATCGGGTGCGTGTCGCAGGGCCCGCCGGTACAGGTGCAGGTCGCTCAGGCACTTCAGCTCCGTGCCCGCGAAGTGGGCTGGGCTGAAGTAGTTGACCCACCGCGGGCTGACGTCCAGGTTCATCCGTTCGAGGGCGCGTTCGGCCTTGGCGAGTGCGCTCTGACAAGCACGTCTTTCGCCCAGCCGGCCGTAGGCGCTGGCGGCTGCCGTGTAGAGCCGAGCGCGGACACCGGCCGGGGCACGGCCTGCCCCGTCGATGGCGGCCTCCGCCAGCCGTGTGGCCTGCTGGGCGTGCCCGAGGTACACGGCCTGGGTGGCGAGGTTGGCCAGTAGGTGAGCGCCGTAGAGGCGGTCGTCGGCGGCCTTGGCGAGCCGTAGCGCGATCGTCAGGTGCTGTTGAGCGATGCGGTGGTCGCCTGCGTCGTAGGACATGAAGGCGAGTTGGCCGGAGAGCATCGCGGCGGCCCGCATGAGTTCGCGTCCAACGGCGTCGGTGTAGGTGCCACGCAACATCGGGGTGAGTTGGCGCACGAGGAAGTCGGCCATGAGCGCCCTCGCCCGAGGCGAGCCGCCACCATGACGTCGGTCGAGATCGGTGAAATGGTCCGCGAGGGCGTATAGCGACTGGATGTCGCCAGCCGTCACCTGCTGCTTGCCACTGCGGCTGATCGCACGGTCGGGCAGGTCGTACCGCCACGCCAGCGCGGCCTGTAGCGCAATGCCGCTCTGGAACGCCTCGCTGGACGCCGGGTTGGCCTGCCTGGCCAGCATCGTCCAGAGTTGCTCGGCCGCGTCGAACGCATGACCGGCGGAGGATGGGTAGGAAGTGGCCTCGGCGGTTTGGGCGGCGGCGAATCCCAGGTCCGTGACGGCGACGGGACGACCGAGCTTGCGGCCGATTACCTCCGTCATAGTGACCTGAACGTGCTCGGCGGGTCGTCGTCCGCGTAGCCACCAGTAGACGCTGGCGGCGTCGTATCGCCAGGTCCCGTGGCCTCTGCCGGCGTGATTCAACTGGCGGGCGAAGGCAGCGTGGGCGTTGCCGTAGCCAGCGGCCTTCAACAGTGCTTCGAACGCCGCGTTCGTGACCGGCCGCGCCATGGTCATGCCTCCAGGCATCGAGTGACTACTAACAGTGATGAGCCTATGGGTTCCTGCGGCGACGTGGTGACCCCACACAACCCCGCGCAAGCGGCGTCGTGCGCAGCGCAATGGCGCGCAGCGGCCGTCATCTGTTCCGTCGATCAACAGTCGAATTGGCTGGCATCAGAAGTCCGAGTTCGACGGTGCATGCCGGTTGACGGAGGTGGAGATGCCAGGGGACGAGTCGGGGAGCCGGGGTGAGCAGGTCGAGGCGGCCGAGCGGGAGGCTGCCAAGCAACGCCTGCTGGAGCAGGCCGAGGCGGAGCGCGTACCCGTGGAGGAGACCACCCGCGCGGTGCCGGACCGGCGGTGGCGCAGTGACCAGCGATGAGCTGCCGATCGGTCGCCGGGTGGCGCGCTGGCGGGTACGGCGGCGGATGACCCAGCAGATGCTCGCCGACCGGCTCGGCCGGTCGAAGAGCTGGGTGGACAAGGTGGAGCGGGGTGTCCGCGCGCTGGACCGGTACCCGGTGATCCAGGAGATCGCCGAGGTGCTGCGCGTCGACCCGATGGCGCTGCTCGGCCAGCACCAGCCGCCGGCACCGGCCACACCTCAGGCGCTCGACGGTGTGGACGGGATCCGGGCCGCCCTCGCCCGCTACGACAACACGCCACCGAGGCCGACAGGCGAGGTCCGGCGGAACGTCGAGCACGCCTGGCTGACCTACCAGCACGGGCACTATCCGCAGCTCGTGCGGGTGCTGCCGGGGCTGCTCGACGGCACGCAAAGCGCAGAACCGCGGCTACGTGTGCAGGCGTACCGGATCACCTCGTCGCTGCTGGTGAAGCTCGGCGAGGCCGACCTCGCCTGGCTGGCCGCCGACCGGGCGATGGGTGCGGCGGCCGGCGATCCGGTGCTCTCCGCGGCGGCGGCCGTGTCGGTCGGGGCGGCGCTGCGCGCGCTGGGCCGGCACCGGTTGGCCCTCGCCGCGACGCTTGCCGCCGCGGGCCGCCTCGCGCCGGCGCAGGCGCCGGCCGTGCAGGGGACGCTGCTGCTCCAGGCCGCCCTGGCCGCTGCCGGCAGCGGCGACGCCGGCCGAGCCGGGGAGCTGACCGACCGGGCCGCCGGGATCGCCGCCGGAGTCCGGGCCGGCGACGACCCGCACCGGACCGGCTTCGGTACGGCCGCCGTCGAGTTGGCCCGGGTGGTGGCGGCGGTCGAGTTGGGGGACGCCGGTGCGGCGGTGCGGCGGCACGGGAAGCTGGCGCAGGTGCCGGGGTGGCGGCGGCTGCCGGCCGAGCACCGGGCCGCGTACCTGGTGGACGTGGCGCGGGCGTACCTACTGGTGGTTGACCTGCGCGGGGCGGCCCGTGCGCTGGTCGAGGCGGATGCCGTCGCGCCGGCCGAGGTCCGGTGCCGGCCTCAGGTGCGTACGGTGATCGCCGAGGTCGCCCGGGGCCACCCGGCGCCGGCCGGCGTGGCGCGCCTGGCGACGCTGGTCGGCCTGACCCGCTGACGGCAAGGGCACCAGATCGAACAGCGTCCACCCCGGGGTAGGCGCCCGGCTACGGCTTCCAGTCGCGCCGGAGCAGGCCGTAGAGCACGAAGTCGGCGAAGCCGTCGCCGTCGTACTCGCGCTCCCGCTGGGTGCCCTCGTGCGTGAAGCCGCACGCCTCCGCGGTCCGCCGCATGGCCTCGTTGCTGGCCAGCGTCTCCAGTTCCAGGCGGCGCAGGTTGCGGTTGCGGAAGCCGTACCGGCAGAGCAGCCCGATCACCTCGGTCCCGTACCCCTGGCCGCGCGCCTCGGGGACCAGCGCGATGCCGAGGTGGCCGTACCCGTTGAACGCGTTGATCCCCCACAGCACGCCGCGGCCCAGGAACGTGCCGTCGGCCACGGTCTCGGCCAGCAGCAGCACCGGGCTCTGGCCGTCGGGCGGCTCGATCACCTGCCTCTCCAGCCAGGCCCGGAGCTGGCCGACGTGGCGCGGCAGGAACGGCTCGCCGTCGGTGATCAGGTGCAGCTCGGGATCGCTCTTCAGGCGGAACAGGTTCGGCGCGTCGTCGGGCGTGGGCGGGCGCAGTCGGACCCGTTCGGTGGCGAACACGGCACGACGCTAACAGCCGGCACGGGTGATCAACGACCGGTTAATCCGGGCACGGTGACGACGATCTTGCCGCCGGGGTGCCCGTCCCGGAGGTGCCGGATCGCGTCCGCCGCCTCGGCCAGCGGATAGGTGCGGTCGACCGCCGGGGTGAGCGCGCCGGACTCGATGAGCGTCCCCAGCTCGTCCAGGTCCTCGACTCGCTCCATGGCGCTGACGCTGCGCAGCCGTTGGCCGACGAACAGGGACAGCAGGGGCGCGCGGACCATCTGTCGGTCGTAGCCGCTGAGCACCGGGCCCTTGGTGTACGCGCCGCCGACCAGCGCCAGCGTCCCGCGCGGGGTGAGGGCGCGGCGCAGGAGCGAGAACGGCCGGTCGCCGCCGGTGTCGATGACCACGTCGTAGACCGGGCCGTCGCGGTCGACCTCCTCGCTGGTGTAGTCGAGGACGTCGTCGGCGCCGAGGGAGCGGACGAAATCGGCCCTGGCCGGGGCGCAGACGGCGGTGACCGTCGCCCCGTACGCCTTGGCGATCTGCACGGCGTGGGACCCGACCCCGCCGGACGCGCCGATGACCAGCACCCGGTGCCCGGCGCGGACCTCGCCGCTGTCGCGTACCGCGCGCAGCGCCGTCATCCCGGAGACCGGCACCGCGGCGGCCTGGGTGAACGACAGGTTGGCCGGCTTGCGGGCCAGTCGCCGCTCCGGGGTGCTCGCGAACTCGGCGTACGAGCCACGCAGGCAGGTGCCGTACACCTCGTCGCCCGGCCGGAACCGGGTCACCCGGGCGCCGACGGCGGCCACCACCCCGGCCAGGTCCCGGCCGCGCACCGGCACCCGGGGTCGGCGCAACCCGCTCGCCAGCCGCGCCAGGTAGGGGCGGCCGGCCATGAAGATCCACACGCCGGGATCGACCCCGGCCGCGTGGACCTGGACGAGAACGTCTTTGTCGCCGATGGCCGGCCGGTCGATGTCGCGGAGTTGGAGCACGTCCGCCGGGCCGTAGGTGTCCTGGACGATGGCCTTCACGGTGTCGCCTCCTCGGGGTACTGGAACACGTCGTCGAGCCGCGCACCGAACACGCGGGCGATCCGGAACGCCATCTCCAGCGAGGGCGAGTAGCGGCCCTGCTCGATGGCGATGACGGTCTGCCGGGTCACGCCGATCTTCTCGGCGAGCTCGGCCTGGGTCATCTCGTGGTGCGCGAAGCGCAGCGCGCGGATGTTGTTCGTGACGCGGGTCGGCTTCACCACTGCGGGACACCCCTGCGGTAGACGATCACCTTCGCCAGGGAGCCGACCACCGCCGACAGGACGAAGCACAGGTAGATGACGTTGGCGATCCAGAACGAGTCCCACTCGGCCAGCGCCATGAGCATCGCCGACACCGCGCCGATGATGACGAATGCCTGGCCCACGTGGTCGCCGAGCCGCCCGATCTCCCGGTCGCGCACGTCCTTGACCCGGGACGCGCGGGGGTTCACCACGCCCATCCCGATCTCGGCCAGGATGCTCGCGGCGATGGCGCCGCCGACCGTCCACAGCAGAACGCCGGCGTAGGGGGTGGCGGCGATTGGCCCGCCGTCGACCCGGCTCAGCACGACGATGGCGTAGACGGCGTACCCGGCCGCGCTGACGACCAGCATGATCCAGGCGCGTTTCTCCTCGTGCGTCATGACCGCCTCCCGATGTAAAGAATCCTTGACACGGTCAGAGTAAGGCGTTCTTGACACCATGTCTAGAAACTTTTACATCGGGGTGGGCGTTGGGTGGCGGTCGTCAGCGGCGGGTCGCGAGCACCACGCCGGTCAGGCAGAGCGCGCCGCCGAGCAGGGCGAGCGGCGCCGGTACCTCGCCCAGCAGCGTCCACGACAGCAGCACGGTCACCGGCGGCGCCAGGTAGGTCGCGGCGGTGGTGCGACCGGCGGTCCAGCGGGACAGCACGTAGCCCCAGGTGAGGAAGCCGACCGCGGTCGGGAACACGCCCAGGTAGAGCATGCCCAGGGTGGCCGGCGGCGGGGCCGCGGCCAGCTCCGCGAGGAGCGCGGGCGCGAACGGCAGCAGGGCCGCGGTCCCGGCCAGCGCGCCGAGCCAGGTCATCGTCACGGCGTCCACCCGCGCCAGCAGGCGTTTCTGCAGCAGTACGCCGAAGGCGTACAGCACGGCGGAGAGCACCGCCAGCGCGACGCCGACCTTGTCGGCCTGCCCGGTGAAGCCGCCGGCCGCGATCAAGGTGACGCCCGCGAAGGCGATCGCCACCCCGACTCCGAGCCGGCCGGTGAGCCGCTCGCCCAGGACGGCGACGGCGGCCACCGCGACGAGGATGGGCGCGATCGCCACCAGCAGAGCCGCCGTGCCGGCGTCGACCAGCCGCTCGGCGGCGTTGAGCGCCACGTTGTACCCGCCGAACCAGGCCACGCCCCACAGCGCGATCAGCCCCAGGGTCCCGCCGCGGGGCAGGGCGGCCCGGCGGGGCGTCGGGTCCTCCGGCCCCGGCGTGACGTGCGGCGCTCGCCTGCGTCGGACGCCGGCGGTGAGTGCCACGAACGCGCTCAGCGCGGCGGACGCCGCCGCCATGCGGCCCAGCGCCATCGCGCCGGGGGAGTAGTCGTGCCCGGCGAAGCGGATGCCGACGAACGCCGACGCCCACAGGAACACCGTCGTCCCGGCGGCGGCGACGGTCGGCCAGGACCGGGGGTGCACCCCGGCGCGGTCGCCCCCGGTGGCGTCTGGTCGGGTCGGGGCGGCGATGAGGTGCGTACGGGTCATGTGGGCGATTCTGGTGCGCCCGAATGTTCAGCACCAGCGACTATTTCTTCACAACTGTTTAGTGAGGCTTTATTGTGGTGGCGTGCTCGACGTCCACCGTCTCCGTGTCTTCCGTTCCGTCGTGGCGTCCGGGTCCGTCCAGGCGGCCGCCGCCAACCTCGGTTACACCCCCTCCGCCATCAGCCAGCACCTCACCGCGCTCCAGCGTGAGACGGGCCTCACGCTCCTCGCCCGGGCCGGGCGGGGCCTGCGGCCCACGGCAGCCGGGCACGCCCTGGCCGCCGAAGCCGAGCGGGTGCTCGCCCGGCTCGGCGCGGCCGAGTCGCTCATCGCCGACCTGCGGACCGGCCGCACCGGCGCCCTGTCCATCGCGTACTTCGCGTCGGTCGGGGCGGCGTGGATGCCGCTCGTGGTGCGGCGCATCCTCACCGAGCTCCCCGGTGTCCGGCTCGACCTGCGACTGCGCGAACACATCCCGGACAGCCGGGAGGAACGCGCCGACGTCCAGGTGGTCGTGGCCCGCCCCGGCTTCGACCCCGGTTCCGGCTTCACCACCCAGCACCTCCGCGACGATCCCTACGTGGCCGTGCTGCCCGCCGGGCACCGTCTCGCCGGGCACGAGGAGGTGGACCTGGTTGAGCTCGCCGACGAGGGCTGGGTCGACAACGACTTCGCCCGCGGCTGGTGCCGCGACAACCTCATCGAGGCCTGCACCGCCGCCGGGTTCAGCCCGGCCTTCCGGGTCGAGGCGCACGACTACCCGACGGCACTCGCCTTCGTCGCGGCCGGTATCGGCCTGACGGTGCTCCCCGCGCTCGGCGCGGCCCAGCTGCCCGACGGCGTGACCCGCGTCCGGCTCGTCCGGCCGACACCGATCCGGTCGATCCAGGCGGTGGTGCACGACGCGGTCGAGCAGGCGCCGGCGGTACGGACGGCGGTCGCCGCGCTGCGGGAGGCGGCGACGCTGGTAGGCCCGGCCCGGTGATTCGGCGGCCGCTCACCGGCGGCGCTGTGCCTCCACCCGCCGGATGAAGGCGTCCATCAGGGCGGCGCACTCGGCCGGGTGGGTCTCCAGCAGGAAGTGTGGTCCGTCGAGGATGTGCGCCTCCATCCGCGGCAGCGCCCTCAACCAGGAGAGGGTCTCGTCCAGGTCGAAGAAGATGTCGTGCCGCCCCCACAGCATCAGCGCCGGGGGCTGCCAGCGATCGAGGTAGTCGGCGATCTCCCCGAAGCGCGCCACGTGGTGGCGATAGTCGAGCACCAGCGCACGGTTCGTCTCCAGCCGGCCGGGAAGCGACATGACCCGCCAGTCCTCCGCCCACCGCCGGGGGTCGATGCGCTCGGCGAGGTCCCGAGGTACGCCGCCCACGTACTGGTCGCGCACCCCCTCGAAGGTCAGGTGTGCGGTCGCCTCGGCCTCCCGCTCGGGGGTGGGGTCGTCCCAGTAGGCCCGGGTGGCCGCCCACTGCGGCCCGAACCCGCTGTCGTGGGCGTTGGCGTTCTGGACGATGAGGCTGCGGATCCGGTGCGGAGCGCGGGTGGCGAGCTGGAGGCACACCGCCGCTCCGTAGTCGTGCAGGTAGAGGTGGAAGGACCGGGCGTCGAGTCGCGCGAGCAGTGCGTCGATCACGTGCGCGAACCGCGCGAACGAGGGCCGGTCGATCGGCTCGGAACCGCCGAACCCCGGAAGGTCTGGAGCGATCACGAAGCAGGTCTGCGCGAGGGTGTCGATCACGTTCCGGAACGACGCCGAGGAGGTCGGAAACCCGTGGATCAGGAGAAGCGCCGGCTTCTGCTGATCGCCTGCCAAGCGGACCGCGATCTCGGCACCGTCGATCTCCAACCTGACCGGCTCCGGTTCACTCAAGGCCGCGTTCACCCGGTCAGGCTGCCACACCACGTCGCCGGAACGGGGTCGTCCACTCCGCCCGGACACCCCCGGATCGCCGATGCGGAGTCGATCAACCCGGACGGACGCCACCACCTCGCCGGAATCGGGTTCAAGGACCGTTTCCGGGGCATAGCGTCACGGTGACGGATTCACCGCCAGGCCGCCCGCCGTCCCACCGGGCGGCCTCGTGCCGACCGAGGGAGGCTGACCGTGGACAGGTCCGACGAGGTGCTACTGCCCGAACTGGACGGGCCGGAGCCGACCGCGCTGCTGCCCCGGGCGCTGGGCTGGCTCAGCCTCGCGCTCGGCGCGGGCGCGCTCGCCGCGCCCGGCCCCCTCGCGCGACTGACCGGAGTGGACGACTCGCCCGCGGCCCGCGCGGTGATCCCGGCGGTCGGCGCCCGCGAGCTGGGGCACGCGGCCGGGCTGATCAGGGGCCGCCGGCCGGCCGGCTGGGCGTGGACCCGGGTGGCCGGTGACGCCATGGATCTCACCCTGCTCGCCCGCGCGTGGGCCGACCGCCGCGACGAGCGGCGCCGGCGGGTCGCCATCACCACCGCCGTGATCGCCGGCATCGCCGCGGTCGACGTGGTCACCGCGGTACGGGCCAGCCGCGCCCGCCGGGCCCGGCAGCGGCTGATCCGGATGGAGCTGGCGGTCACCGTCAACCGCACGCCGGCCGAGGCGTACCGGTTCTGGCGCGACGTGGAGAACCTGCCCCGGTTCATGTCCCATCTGGAGTCGGTGCGCGCCGAGGATCTGCGCCGCTCGCACTGGATCGCCCGTGGCCCCGCCGGCCGGGCGGTCGAGTGGGACGCGGAGATCATCGATGACCGGCCGAACCGGTCGCTGGCCTGGCGGTCGCTGCCCGGTGCGCGGGTGCCCAACGCCGGCCGGGTGCGGTTCGTGCCCGCCCCCGGCGACCGGGGCACCGAGGTACGGGTCCAGCTGCGCTACGCCCCGCCGGCCGGCGCGCTCGGCCGGGCGGTGGCCAAGCTCTTCGGCGAGGAACCGGAGCAGCAGGTCCGCGACGACCTGCGCCGGTTCAAGCAGGTGCTGGAGACCGGCGAGGTGGTGCGCTCCGAGGGCAGCCCGGACGGCATCTCGGTGCGCCAGCAGGTGATGCAACGCCCCGCCCAGCCGCTGCCGGCCACCGCTCGATGACGGACCGACCCGGAGAGGAGAGCCGATGAAGGCCACCGCGTGGATGGGTAAGGACAGCGTCAAGGTCGTCGACGTGCCGGACCCGCACCTCATGAACGCCCGGGACGCGATCGTGCGGATCACCACGACCGCGATCTGCGGCTCGGACCTGCACCTCTACCACGGCTACATCCCCGCCCTGCGCAAGGGCGACATCCTCGGCCACGAGTTCATGGGCGAGGTGGTCGAGGTCGGCCCGCAGGTGCGTAACCTGCGGGCCGGTGACCGGGTGGTGGTGCCGTTCCCGATCTCCTGCGGGCACTGCAACTCCTGCCAGCGGGGGCTCTACTCGGTCTGCGAGAACTCCAACCCCAACGCCGGCATCGCCGAGAAGATCATGGGGCACTCGCCGGGCGGCATCTTCGGCTACTCGCACCTGCTCGGCGGCTACGCCGGCGGTCAGGCCGAGTACGCCCGGGTGCCGTTCGCCGACGTCGGGCCGATCAAGGTGCCCGACGAAATCCCCGACGACCAGGCCGTGATGCTCGCCGACGTGTTCCCGACGGGCTACATGGGCGCCGAGATGTGCGACATCAAGCCGGGCGACGTGGTCGCGGTCTGGGGCGCCGGCCCGGTCGGGTTGCTCGCCGCGGCCAGCGCCCGGCTGCTCGGCGCCGAGCGGGTGATCGTCATCGACCGGTACCCGTACCGGCTGGGGCTGGCCCGCGAGCACGCCGGCGCCGAAACGATCAACTACGAGGACACCGACGTGCTCGACGCGCTCAACGAGTTGACCGCCGGCCGCGGTCCGGACGCGTGCATCGACGCGGTCGGCCTGGAGGGGCACCACGGCAACGCCGCGATCTACGCGTACGACCGGGCCAAGCAGGTGGTGCGGCTGGAGACGGAACGGCCGTTCGCGTTGCGCGAGGCGATCCTGTCCTGCCGCAGCGGCGGCGTGGTCTCGGTGATCGGCGCGTACGGCGGCTTCGTGGACAAGTTCCCGATCGGCGCGCTCATGAACCGATCGCTGATCATGCGGACCGGGCAGTGCCACGTGCAGCGCTACACCCGCCCGCTGCTGGAGCGCATCCAGCGCGGCGAGATCGACCCCAGCTTCATCGTCAGCCACCGGATGCCCCTCAAGGACGCCCCGAAGGGCTACAAGATCTTCCAGAAGAAGCAGGACGACTGCACCAAGGTGCTGCTCAAGGTCTGACCCCGGGTGGCGGGTCCACCCGGGCCGGTACGCGAGCCGGTGGGCGGCTAGCGTGTCGCGGATGGAGGAATCGCTCGCCGGCATCGTGCACGAGACCGACGGCCTCACCGTCCGGCTGCGCCCGGTGGCCGAGCCCGATCTGGCGATGTTCCGGCGGTTCGCCACCGAGCCGGGTCTGGTCGGGCCGGACTGGAGCGGATTCCGGGACGCGGCCGGGCCGGCGCGCCGCTTCGCCGCCGACGGCTACCTCGGCGAGCAGGACGGCCGGCTCGTCGTGGAGGTCGACCCGGAGCGGTCCGTCGGCTTCGTCAGCTACCGGGCGGGGCGCTACGGCGGGCTGGCCGGATACTGGGAGATCGGCATCGTGCCTGTGCCGGAGTGGCGCGGCCGGGGCATCGGCTGGCGGGCGCAGGCGCTGCTCTGCGACTACCTCTTCGCGCACACCCCGGCGCAGCGCATCCAGGCCGGCACCCACCCGGAGAACGCCGCCGAGCAGCGGTCGCTGGAAAAGGCCGGCTTCCAGTTCGAGGGCGTGGTCCGGGCCTGCGAGTTCCGCGCCGGCCGGTGGCGCGACGGGCACCTCTACAGCAGACTCCGCGACGACCCCTCCCCGTGGGCGCGGCCGGCGGGTTGAGCCCGGTCAGGGGATGGGCCACTCGTGCACGGGCCGGTTGCTGTGCATCAGGTCGACGTAGTGCCGCACCACCTCGCGCAGCGCCGCCGGCCGGTCCAGGTGGTCGGCGGATTCCAGCCGGTGCAGCGTCTCCACCTGCCAACTGGCCCCGTTGCGCCCGGTCAGGCAGCGCTGCTCGATGATGCCGAGGAGCCGGTCCCGCTCGTCCGGGGCCAGCCCCCACCGGTCCAGCCCGTGGTGGGCCAGCGGCAGCAGCCGGCGCAGCACCAGTTCGGTCACCGGCAGGTAACCCAGGCCGGGCCAGTACACCTGCGCGTCGATGCCGTGCCGGGCGCAACTGGTGAAGTTCTCCTCGGCGGCGCTGAACGACATCTGTGACCACAAGGGCCGGTCGGCCTCGGCCAGCGCGCGGACCAGGCCGAAGTAGAAGGCGCCGTTGGCGACGGTGTCGAGCACGGTCGGCCCGGCAGGCAGCACCCGGTTCTCCACCCGCAGGTGCGGGCGGCCCCGCAGCACGTCGTAGACCGGCCGGTTCCACCGGTAGATGGTGCCGTTGTGCAGCCGCAGCTCGGCCAGCTTGGGCACCCCGCCTGCGGCGAGCGTCTCGGCCGGGTCCTCCGGCTCGCAGACCGGCAGCAGCGCCGGGAAGTAGCGCACGTTCTCCTCGAACAGGTCGAACACCGTGGTGATCCAGCGTTCGCCGAACCACACCCGGGGCCGTACGCCCTGGGCCTTGATCTCCTCGGAGCGGGTGTCGGTCGCCTGCTGGAACAGCGGGATCCGGGTCTCCCGCCACAGTTCCCGGCCGAAGAACAGCGGCGCGTTGGCGCCGAGCGCCACCTGGATGCCGGCGACGGCCTGCGCGGCGTTCCAGTAGTCGGCGAACTGGGCGGGGCTGACCTGGAGGTGGAACTGGGTGCTGGTGCAGGCCGCCTCCGGGGTGATGGTGTCGGCGGTGACCGCCAGCCGCTCCACCCCGTTGATCGAGATGCGCAGGTCCTCGCCCCGGGCCGCGAAGATCTGCTCGTTGAGCAGCCGGTAGCGGGGGTTGGCGGAGAGCGTCTCCGCGGTCAGGTGCTCGGGGCGCAGCGTGGGCAGGATGCCGATCATCACCATGTGCGCGCCGACGGTGCGGGCCTTCTCCTCCGCCGCGTTCAGGCTGGCCCGGACGTGCCGCTCGAACTCGGCGGTGCCGGTGCCGGCCAGCCGGCGGGGCTCGACGTTGATCTCCACGTTGAACTGGCCCAGCTCGGTCTGGAAGCTCGGGTCCGCCACGGCGGCCAGCACGTCGGCGTTGCGCATGGTCGGCATCGAGTCGTCGTCGACCAGGTTCAGCTCGATCTCCAGGCCGGTCATCGGCCGGTCGACGTCGAAGCGGGACTCGCGCAGCATCTCCGCGAAGACGTCCAGGCAGCGGCGGACCTTATCCCGGTAGCGGGCCCGATCCTCGCGGCTGAAGTGCCGTACGCCGACGTCCTCGCCCATGGTCACCACCCTGTCACCGCTGGTTCCACCAAACTCGCACGGAGGTGACGAGCCGGGGAAGACCCCGCAGGCTCCTTTCCCGTGCCGCACGGGTGTTAATCCGGCACAAGGGCTCCCCTCGTTCATCGAGACCCATTAATGTAGTGGCATCCGCAGACGGTGAGGGAGGCCACGGTGCGACGGAGGACGAGGACCGCGACGGCCACGCTCGGCGCGACCGCACTGGTGCTGGCGCTCGGCGCGCCGGCCGCGCGGGCGGATCCGGTGGTGCCCCGGCACGCGATCGTGATCTGCCAGACCGCCAGCTTCTACGACAACTACGACTCGGCCAGCGGGCCGCACCACCTGAAGCGGACGCTGACCTACGGCAACAAGATCGGCCACACCCCGGGCGCCCACCCGGTCTACAACGGCTGGGCCGCCACCTTCGACTTCGGCCCCAACGACTGGGGCTACCTGCGCATCGAGTGCATCGGAGGGTACGACTCATGGTGACCGCCCGCCGCGCCGGCGTGCTGGCGGCGGCCGTCGCCGCCGCGCTGCTCACCGCGCCCACCGCCGCCGGGGCCGCCGACGGCCGGATCGGGGTACGCGAGACCGTCTGCGCCCAGTCGCTGTTCGTCCGCACCCAGCCCAACGGCGCCTGGATGGGCACCCTCTACCAGGGCCAGACCTTCCTGGTCGAGGGGCCGCGCTCGGGCGGGTACGTCTACGGCTTCGCCTACGGCCACATCAACCGCCGGGGCTGGGTGCAGGACGGCTGGTTCTGCTGATCGGCACGGCGGGTAGGATGGCTCGCCGTGACCGTTGACCCCACCCTGCGTACCCGGCTGACCCGGCTGTACGTGGCCGCTGCGATCGCCGAGGCGTGCTCCTGGGCGGGCCTGCTGGCCGGCATGGCGGTCAAGTACGGACCGCCCGGCAACGAGATCGGCGTGCAGATCTTCGGGCCGATCCACGGCGGGCTGTTCATCGCCTACCTGGCCCTGGTCGCCGTCGTCGCCCGCCTGCACCGCTGGAGCTGGCCGGCCACCCTGGTCGCGCTGGCCTGCGCGGTGCCGCCGTTCGCCACGCTCGTCTTCGAGCGCTGGGCGCACCGCCGGGGGATGCTGCGCACCGCCGCCGAGCCGACCCGCACCCCGACCCCGGTCGGCTGAGTCGGCCGGTCCGCCGGCGCGACCGCGCACCCCGCCCCGCTCGGGTGGTCAGTCCGCGAGGAAGTCGGCGAGCACGGCGGCGAGTCGCTCCGGCGCCTCCTCGGCCAGGTGGTGCCCCGACTCGACCGCCGCGGCGCGCACGTCGTCGGCCCAGTCCCGCCAGATCGCGGCCGGGTCGCCGTAGAGCTCGACCATGTCGTCCCGGGTCGACCAGACGAACAGCACCGGGCAGCGGATCCTCCGTCCGGCCGCCCGGTCGGCGTCGTCCGCAGCCCGGTCCGGGCCCAGCCCGGCCCGGTAGTCCTCGCACATCGCGTGCACCGTGGCCGGGTCGTGGATCGCCCGCCGGTAGTCGGCGTACGCCTCCTCGCCCATCTGCGCCGGAGAGCCGCCGTACCAGGCGTCCGGATCGGCGTTGATCACCCGCTCGGCCGGCTTGTCCAGCTGGCCGAGGAAGAACCAGTGCCACCACCGGGCGGCGAACCGGGCGTCGGCGCGGGCCAGCGCCGCGCCGATCGGCACCCCGTCGAGCACGGCGAGGCGGCGCACCCGCTCCGGGTGGTCCAGCGCGGCCCGCATCGCCACGTACGCCCCGCGGTCGTGGCCGACCACCGCGGCCTGCCGGTGGCCGAGCGCGTCGAGCAGCGCCATGACGTCGGCGGCCATCGCCCGCTTCGAGTACGGGGTGTGCTCGGGTGTGCTCGGCGGCTTGCCCGAACCGCCGTAGCCGCGCAGGTCCGGGCAGATCACGGTGTGCGTTGCGGCCAGCAGCGGCGCGACCCGGTGCCAGGTGGCGTGGGTGCGCGGGTGGCCGTGCAGCAGCACCACCGGCGGCCCGGAGCCGCCGTGGCGCACCCGCAGCCGCACCGGCCCGACGTCGATCTCCTCGAGGGCGAATCCGGGGAACATGGCGCCTGCCGTGCCCCGGCGCCGCCGGGCCGAAACGTCGCTGCCGCGCCGGGACTCAGCCCAGCGCGGACCAGGCCGCCAGCGCGGTGACCAGCAGCGCGCCGAGCGCCGCCTGGAGCAGCAGCGGCGGGCCGAGGTGCGACCAGAGCGTCGCGGTACGCGGGGTGAGCAACTGCCCGGTGGTGAGGTTGACGATCCGCTCCACCTTCGGTGGCAGATCCGGGTCGCGCTGGCGGCGCAGGGTCAGCTGCACGTGGTCGGCCGGGTGCAGCGCGCTCTGCGGCAGGTGCCCGTGCAGCTCCACCTCGCAGAGCTGACCGGCCGCGTCGCGGACCCGCACCGGCGTGACCAGGTATTCCGGGCCCTTGCGCAGCTCCTTGAAGCGCCGCCGGGCGCCGCCGGAGCCGACCGAGAGCAGCGCGCGGACCAGCGCCACCAGCAGACCGGCCACCCCGGCCGCGGCCAGCACGGCGACCAGCACCGGCTGGCCGACCTTCAGCTCCCGGGGGTAACCGTCCAGCAGGCGGACGACCCGCCCGGTGACGATCCGGTCCGTCGGGTGGACGATCCGCCGGATATGCAGGTCGCTGTCCATGCCCACCACCCAGAGTCCGGTTCTGTTCACTCATCGTATCGGCGCGTCGGGTTGAACGGCGTGAATGAAACCTGGTCACGTGCCGCTCCCGCGCCAGGTGACAACCGCAGCGGCGCGGGTAAGCGCAGGGCCGAGCTGGAAAGGGGTCGAGCATGCAGCTGTCCTTCCTGCGCCCGCTCTACGACCAACCCGGGCCGTGGTGCTCGGTCTACCTGGACGCCTCGGCCAACACCGAGGACGCCCACCCGGCGCTCGACCTGCGCTGGCGCGCGCTGCGCGACGCGCTCCAGCAGCAGCGCGCCGACCTGGCGAGCATCGAGGCCGTGGAACGGGTGGTCCGGGGGCACGATCCGATGGCCGGCGACTACGGGCTGGCCGTCTTCGCCACCCGGGGCCGGGTGGTGCTCTCCGAGTACCTGTCCGCCCCGCCGCTGCGGGACCTGGCCGCGTTCTCCGCGCTGCCGCACGTGATGCCGCTGCTCGCCCAGCGCGGCGAGCAGGTCGCCTGGGTGCGGGTGCTGGCCGACCGGACCGGCGCGGACGCCATGGCGATCAGCGCCGGCGGCGTGCCGCGCCGGGCGCACGTCAAGGGGCGGGAGAGCTATCAGCTGCGCCGGGTGAACCCGGGCGGCTGGTCGCAGTCCCGCTACCAGCGGGCGGCGATGGAGGCCTGGCACCACAACGCCGGCGACGTCACCGCGGCGGCCGTCCAGCTGGCGGAGAAGGTCGGCGCCGAGGTGGTGGTGGTGGCCGGCGACGTCCGGGCCACCGGCATGATCGCCGCGCAGATGCCGGACCGGTGGCAGGACGTGGTGGTGCGCACCGACGCCGGTTCCCGGGCCGGCGGGGCCGACCAGACGCTGCTGGACGACATCACCGTGCAGACCATCGCGGAGGTGGCCGACCAGCGGATCAGCGCGACCCTGGACCGGTTCGGCATGCAGGAGGACGTGGGCGCCGGGCTGGACGCCGTGGTCTCCGCCCTGCAGCGCAACCAGGTCGAGAACATGCTCATCGTCGACGACCCGTCGGCGAACGGGAAGCTGTGGATCGGCCCGGAGCCCACCGCGATCGCCAGCGACCCGCGCGAGCTGGCCGCCATGTCGGTCACCGATCCGGAGCAGGTCCGCGCCGACGCGGCGCTGGTGCGCGCGCTGGTCGGCACCGACGCCGAGCTGACCGTGCTGGGCCCGGACGAGGCCCCCGAGCTGGTCGACGGCGTGGGCGCGGTGCTGCGCTACGCCGACGCGAGCACCCCCGGGCGGGGCGATGGCTGAGCGCACCGTCGCCGACCTGGTGGTCGAGCGGCTGCGGGCGTGGCGGGTGCCGCGCGCCTTCGGCTACCCCGGGGAGGCGATCGCGCCGATCATCGAGGCGCTGGACGCCTCCGGCGGGGACCCCGCGTTCGTGCCGGCCCGGCACGAGGAGACCGCCTCCTTCATGGCCACCGGGCACGCCAAGTTCACCGGGGGCATCGGCGTCTGCCTGGCCACCCAGGGCCCGAGCGCGGTGCAACTGCTCAACGGGCTCTACGACGCGAAGCTGGACAACAAGCCGGTGGTGGCGATCGTCGGGGAGGACATCTCCGGCCCGCTCGGCGGCGCGCACCAGGAGATCGGTCTGAGCCGGCTCTTCGGCGACGTGTGCAACCAGTTCGTCCGGTACGCCCGCACGCCCGACCACGTGCCGGCCGTGCTGGACCAGGCGTTCCGCACCGCCGCGGCGACCCGCAGCCCGGTCTGTGTGGTGCTCGCCCGGCAGTTGCAGGAGGCCGTCGTGCCGGACCTGCAGCCGCACGCGGCCGGGGTGATCACCGCCACGCCGGGCGAGCCGCTGGCCCGGGTGCTGCCGCACGAGGTGGATCTGGACGCCGCCGCCCAACTGCTCGCCAGCGGGCAGCGCACCGCCATCCTGGTCGGCCAGGGCGGCCGCGGCGCGGCGGACGAGATCGTGGCACTCGCCGACCGGCTCGGTGCCGGGGTGGCCACCTCGCTGCTCGGCAAGCCGGTGCTCGACGAGCGGCTGCCCTTCCACACCGGTGTGCTCGGTGAGGTCGGCACCCGGGCCAGCGCCGAGCTGATGGGCGGCTGCGACACCCTGTTGCTGGTCGGCACCAACGACCCGTGGACCGGCTACTTCCCGATCGCCGGCCAGGTCCGCACGGTGCAGATCGACATCGACGGCCGCCGCATCGGCACCCGTTACCCGGTGGACGTGCCATTGGTGGGCGACGCCGCGGAGACCCTGCGCGCCGTGCTCGCCCGGGTGCCGAACAACCCCAACGAGGGGTGGCGGGCCACCGTCGAGAGTTCGGTCGACCGCTGGCGGGCCGAGGTGGCCGACCAGGCCGGCGCCCCGGCCGAACCGGTCAACCCCCGGCTGGTCCTGCAGGAACTCTCCACCCGGGTGCCGCGCTCCGGGGCGATCGCCGTCGACGTCGGCTCGGTCATCTACTGGTACGCCCGGCACCTGGAGCTGCCTCCCGGGGTCAACGCGCAGCTCTGCGGCACCCTCGGCTCGATGGGCTGCGCCCTGCCGTACGCGGTGGCCGCCAAGCTCGCCGCCCCCGACCAGCCGGTCGTCGCGCTGCTCGGCGACGGGGCCATGCAGCTCAACGGCCTGGCCGAGCTGATCACCGTGGCGCACCACTGGCCGGTGTGGCGGGATCCCCGGCTGGTGGTCCTCGTGCTCAACAACCGCGACCAGTCCGGCATGGGTGGCGGCCGGCAGGCCGACGTCGATCCGTCCCGGCGCCGGCCCGACGTGCCGTACGCCGGCTGGGCCCGGTTGCTCGGCCTGCACGGCGTCCGGGTCGACCGGCCGGAGCTGGTCGGCGCGGCCTGGGACGAGGCGCTCGCCGCCGACCGGCCGTGCGTGCTGGAGGCGGTGGTCGACCCGACGGTGCCGCTGGCCCCGCCCGAGCCGGCCTTCGCCGACCTGCGCGGCCTCTTCGCCTCCGGCGACGCCGCCCGCCGGGTGCGCGACCGGATGCTGGCGGCGGGGGTGACGGTCGAGGCGGAGGACCTCGTTTAGCGGCAGAGCCCCGGGGCAACTGAGATCGTCAGTCGACGCTGGAGGTCACGTTGTCCGAGTCCACCGATCGCCGGTACGGTCCCGCGCCCCTGCCGCACCCGCGCGGTCCCGTCTCGCGGGCGGTGCTCGACGCGCTGCGGCGACCGCCGCACGACCTGCCGGACTCTCTCACCGCGCTGCTCGACCCGGCCGACCCGCTCACCGACGAGGACCTCCAGCTCACCCTCTTCCTCTGTTACGAGACGCACTACCGGGGCTGGCGCGACGTCGCCGACGACTGGGAGTGGCAGCCGTCGCTGCTGGCCCTGCGGGCGTACGCCGAAGGCGTGTTCGAGGCGGCGGTGCGACGGCTGGTGGGCCCGCTGCCGGCGGTGCTGCCCGCCGGGGTGCCGGCGGCGCTGGCCGACGTGGTCGGTGCGGACGACGGGCCGTCGCTCGCCGCGCAGCTGCAGCGGCGGGCGACGCTCGCGCAGTTCCGCGAGTTCGTCACCCACCGCTCGATCTACCACCTGCGGGAGGCGGACCCGCACAGCTGGGCGCTGCCCCGCCTCGGCGGTCCCGCCAAGGCCGCCCTGGTGGAGATCCAGATGGACGAGTACGGCAACGGGCGGCTGGACCGGATGCACGCGGAGCTGTTCCGCACCACCATGGACCGGCTCGGCCTGGACACCGGGTACGGCGCCCACCTGGACGCGGTGCCGGCCGTCACCCTCGCCACCAACAACCTGATGTCGCTGTTCGGCCTGCACCGCCGGCTGCGCGGGGCGCTGCTCGGGCACCTGGCCGCCTACGAGATGACCTCGTCGCTGCCGAACCGCCGCTACGGCAACGGCCTGCGCCGGCTGGGCCTGGACGAGGTGGCCACCCGGTTCTACGACGAGCACGTCGAGGCGGACGCGGTGCACGAGCAGATCGCCGCGCACGACCTGTGCGGCGGGCTGGTCCGGGTCGAGCCCGCCCTCGCGCCCGACGTGGTCTTCGGCGCGGCCGCGGCGCTGGCGGTGGACCGGCGCTTCGCCGCGCACCTGCTGGACAGCTGGGCGGCGGGCCGCAGTTCGCTGCGGGCCCCGGTCACCGGGGCCGCTCCGACCCGCACGGTGCCGGCGGCGGGGCCTGCCCCGGCCGCGTCGCCCGCGCTGCCCGCCGTCGCCTGACCCCGGGCGGCCGGGCTCACCCCTCCCGGTCGGTGCCCGCCCGGAAGCCGACGGCCTTGTGCGTGCCGTCGCAGAAGGGCTTGAGCGCGGACTTGCCGCACCGGCACAGCGCCACCGTGCCGCGCCGCGCGTCGATGGTCCGCCCGTCCGGGGTGACCAGGGCGAAGTCGCCCCGCACCAGCAGCGGGCCGTCCTGGTACGGGGTGATGGTGGCCGCCGGGGCAGTGTCGTGGTCGTCGCGCATGGGGCGTCATGTGCCCCTCCCGGGCAGCGCGAAACCCGCGGGCCGGCCCACCACCGCGGACACCCCCGGCCGGCCGGGCCGGGACGGCACGCCCAGCGGGGACGGCCGGCCCAGCCGGGACGCGCGGGCAGGGACGGAGCCAACCGTCCGGGACGGCGATGGGCCGGAAGATCACCGGATTGCTCCCGCCCGGTGGGGGATGCCCCGTTTGAACCGCATCGGGACGGGAAGCCGGGCCGCGTGGTGAGCGATCGAGGCAAGGTGGGGCCGGTGCACAAGGTGCACGAGGGGCTCACGGCCGAGGGCGCCGGTCTGGCCGGCGACCGGGTCGTGGCGGCCGGCAGTGCCGCGCGGATCCTGGTCGGCGCCACCGCCCGGGCACTGCGCGGGGTGGACTGCGCCGACCTGGGCCACGTCGGGCCGCTGTCCCGGTTCACCGGCGCTCCCGAGCCGGTCCGCCGGGCGGCGGTGAACCGGGCCGTCGGGCGGGTGGCACTGACCTGCGGGCAGACCGCGGAGGTCGACGCGGCCCGGGTGGCCCGCTGGTTCGTCGAGCAGTACCCCCGGCGCCGCTACCCGGGCGTGCTGATCGGCTCGCCGCACGGCGCGGCGGCACACCTGGCGGTCGCGCTGGGCGTGCCGTGGCTGCCCGCCGGCTTCGAGATGACCGTGCACTGGGCGCAGGGGGCGGTGGACCGGCCGCGGGCCGCGCTGGACCACGGCGCCGCGCTCGCCGCCCGGCTGCTCGCCGGCAACCCCGACCTGCACGTGCGCCAGGTGCACTGCCCGGCCAGCCGGGGTTCGCTGGCCGGTGCCACGGTGGCGCTGGCAGCCCGCTGGCAGGCCCTGCCGGCGGCGTACCGGGGGTTCCTGGCCGACCGGCTGGCGCCGGGCGCGCCGGTGCTGCTGCTACGCGACGCGCGCACCTGGCCGGTGCTCGACTCCGCCGCCGGGCACAGCTTCCAGGTCGGCTGCCCGGCCAGCGGCCTGGACCCGGTGGACTTCCACCCGGACAGCCACGCGCTGCGCCAGGTGCTCCGGTCGGCCGGGGGCGACGGCGCGCACTGGGAGCCGCCGGAGGTCACCTCCCCGACCGGCTACGCCGAACACGGCGTGGAGTCCGGTTTCGAGCTGAGCGCCCGGGAGTGGACCGGCCGGCACGGGCATCCGCTGCACCGGGTGCTCTATCCCCGGCCGGAGGCGCTCAGCGCGGCCACCGCCGACCTGTACCGTCGCTGGCTGCGCGCCGCCGGCAAGACCGGCGACCGGCTGGTGGTCGAGTGCGGCCGGCTGCTCGACCCGTGGCAGGTGCTCCGGGCCGGCCTGGTGCCGTACTGGTGCGAGAACGCCACCCGGCGCAGTGTCGAGGGGGCGGAGTGGTGGCTGGCCGGCAGCGAGCCGTTCAGCTCGGTGGACGTGCTGCCCGAGCCGCCCGGGGTGCGCTCGCCGGCGCTGGCCGGGCTGCCGCAGTGGCTCGCGGTCGCCGGCTTCGGCCTCCGCCGTCGGGCGCTGGACCGCCCGACCGCCCGCGGCTACCCGGTCACCGCGGTACCCACCCGCCGGGCCACCGAGGTGCTCCGGGCCCAGGCGTACGACCTGCCGACGCCGCCGCCGCTGGCCGTGCCGGAGGCGCTCGCCGCGCTCCGCGACAGCGGCACCCACCTGGGCCTACTGGTCTGTTGAGGCCGGCCCGGCGAAACATCCTCGCGAACCCTGGATCCCGTGATTGAGTACCTACGGAGCGGGAACACCGCTGGCTGCGACGGCCTGATCACGCCGCGCAGTGCGGCGCCCGCTGGCACCCCAGTCACGTAACCCACTTCCGGCCCGGTGCGTGGTGCGACCACGCGCACGACCGGTTTCCCAATCCGGGCGGGGGACCTTCCTGAGGGAGGCGCGGATGTTCGGACAGACCGGCACGACCACACCACCACCCACCGATCGGGGTCTGGAGGACCTCGACGCGGCGGCGCTGGCGTACGCGGCGCGGATCGAGGGACTGCCACCGGAGCGGCGGCAGGAGGCCCGCGACGACCTGGTCCGGTTCGCCCTGCCCTTCGCGGGCCGGCTGGCCCGCCGGTACCGGGGGCGGGGGGAGCCGCTGGAGGACCTGGAGCAGGTCGCCCGGCTGGGACTGGTCAACGCGGTCGACCGGTACGACCCGGAACGGGGCTCGTTCACCGCGTACGCGGCGATCACCATCGTCGGCGAGATCAAGCGGCACTTCCGGGACCGCACCTGGGGCGTGCACGTACCCCGGCGGCTGCGCGACCTCATCCTCGAGGTCGGGCAGGCCACCGCGGCGCTGACCAGCGAGCTGTCCCGGGCGCCCACGGTCGCGGAGCTGGCCGAGCGGCTGGAGACTCCGGAGGAGGAGATCCTCGCCGCGCTGGAGTCGGCGGCCGGCTACAGCCCGGCCTCGCTCAACGCGCCGGTCGGCGGGGAGAGCTCCGCCGAGTTCGGCGACCTGGTGGGGGAGTCGGACAACGCGCTGGAATCCGTCGACGACCGGGTGACGGTGAGCGGGTTGCTGCACCGCCTGCCCTGGCGGGAGCGGCGGATCCTGGCCATGCGCTTCTACGGCAACCAGACGCAGGCCGAGATCGCGGCCCGGTTCGGCATCTCGCAGATGCACGTGTCCCGACTGCTGTCCCGGGCGCTGACCTGGCTGCGCCAGGCGATGCTCGCCGACGCGCCGCCGCCGTGGCAGAACGGCGCCGCCGAGTCGGAGGCGGGGCGTACCCGGATCTCGGTGAAGCAGAACGGCGACCGGGTGGTGGTCGAGGTCGGCGGGGAGGTCGACCGCGACGGCGCCGACCAGCTGCGCCGGGCCATGCTGGAGGCGGTCACCGGCCAGCCCGCCGAGGTGGTGGTCGACCTGGTCGGCGCGGGCGGCTTCGACGCCGGCGGGATCGCCGCGCTGATGGCCGGCCGGGAGGCCGCCGCGCGGACCGGGGTGCCGCTGCGGCTGACCCGGGTGCAGCCCGCGGTGCGCCGCTCGCTGACCGCGGCCGGCCTGGCCCCGGGTCGCGACGGCTGACCGGGCGAACACGGCACGCCCGAGGGGCCGGCGCATCCGCGCCGGCCCCTCGGCTCTGCCCGCTCAGTCAGTTCTCCCGGCTGTCGCCGGGCCCGCGCGGGTGCCGCCACTCGTCGTTGGGCTGCGGCGCCCGTTGCGCGCCGAGGTGGGTCTCCTCCGGCTCGTCGGTCTGGTCGAAGCTGGGCCGGCGCACCCCGCCGGGCTCCGGCACGTCCACCGGCCGGGCGCCGGACTGCGGGGCCGGCTGGTAGTCGGCCGCCTCCCGCGCGCCGTGCGCGCCCTCGGCGGCCGGCGACTCGGGCAGGTGCTCCTCCCGGCGCAACTCCTCGCGGAACTCCTGCGGCGGCTTCGTGGCGCGCTGCGGCAGGTCCCGGCCGAGGTCGGCGACGAGCGGCCCGTACTTGGCGTCGAAGGCGGGGCGCTCGGAGCGGATCCGGGGCATCCGGTCGAAGTTGCGCAGCGGGGGCGGGCAGGTGGTGGCCCACTCCAGCGAGTTGCCGAAGCCCCACGGGTCGTCCACCGTCACCATCGCGCCGTACCGCCAGGACTTCCACGCGTTCCAGATGAAGAAGAGGGTGGAGGCGCCGAGCACGAACGCGGAGATGCTGGAGAAGGTGTTCAGCGCGGTGAACCCGTCGGTCGGCAGGTAGTCGGCGTACCGGCGGGGGAAACCCTCGTTGCCCAACCAGTGCTGCACCAGGAAGGTGCCGTGGAAGCCGAGGAACATGGTCCAGAAGTGCGCCTTGCCGAGCCGGTCGTCGAGCAGCCGGCCGGTCATCTTCGGCCACCAGAAGTAGAAGCCGCCGAAGAGCGCGAAGACCACGGTGCCGAAGAGGACATAGTGGAAGTGCCCCACCACGAAGTAGGTGTCGTGGGTGTGGAAGTCCGCCGGCGGGCTGGCCAGCAGCACTCCGGTGAGCCCGCCGAGCAGGAACGTCACCAGGAAGCCGATCGCGAACAGCATCGGCGTCTCGAAGGTGAGCTGCCCCTTCCACATGGTGCCGATCCAGTTGAAGAACTTCACCCCGGTCGGCACCGCGATCAGGTAGCTCAGGATGCTGAAGAACGGCAGCAGCACCTGCCCGGTGGCGAACATGTGGTGCGCCCACACGGTCATCGAGAGCACGGTGATCGCGATGGTGGCGAGCACCAGACCCGTGTAGCCGAAGATCGGCTTACGGGCGAAGACCGGGATGATCTCGGTGATGATGCCGAAGAACGGCAGCGCGATGATGTAGACCTCGGGGTGGCCGAAGAACCAGAACAGGTGCTGCCAGAGCATCGGCCCGCCGGTCGCCGGGTCGTAGACGTGGGCGTTGAGCAGCCGGTCCGCCGTCAGCGCCAGCAGCGCCGCGGCGAGCAGCGGGAACACCAGGATGACCAGCACGCTGGTGAAGAGCATGTTCCAGGTGAAGATCGGCATCCGGAACATCGTCATGCCGGGGGCGCGCAGGGTCAGGATCGTGGTGATCAGGTTGACCGCGCCGAGGATGGTGCCCAGCCCGGAGATCACCAGGCCCATCACCCACATGTTGGCGCCGACCCCGGGGGAGTGTTCGACGCTGCTCAGCGGCGTGTACGCGGTCCAGCCGAAGTCGGCGGAGCCGCCCGGGGTGAGGAAGCCACCGACCACCATCACCCCGCCGAAGAGGTAGAGCCAGTAGGCGAGGGCGTTGAGCCGGGGGAACGACACGTCGGGGGCGCCGATCTGGATCGGCACGATGTAGTTGGCGAACCCGAACGCCGCCGGGGTGGCGAAGAGCAGCAGCATGACCGCGCCGTGCGAGGTGAACAGCTGGTTGTACTGCTCGGAGGAGAGGAGCTGCAGGCCCGGTCGGGCCAGCTCGGCCCGCATCAGCATCGCCTGGAAGCCGGCTACGACGAAGAAGCCGAACGAGGTGAGCAGGTAGAGCAGGCCGATCTGCTTGTGGTCGGTGGTGGCCAGGAACCGGATCAGCTTGCCGCCCGGCAGCGGCGTGCGTAGCGGCCCGGGATAGCCGCCGAAGCGGGCCGGGGCCAGGATGGCCGGGCCCCGGTCGCGTCCGGGTTCCGTGGTGACCCGTCTGGGCATTGACTCTTCACCCCGCCATGACGACAAAAGGACGGGCGCGGCTACCCGCCCCTCCGCCCATGTAACCAGGCGAAGCCGGTAAATACGGTCAATTCGCGGGCAGGGTGGCCCAGACGACCTTGCCCTCGCCGGCCGGCACGCTGCCCCAGCGCTGCGTCAGCTCGCGCACCAGCAGCAGTCCCCGGCCGCCCTCCGCGCGCAGGTCCGGGGCGCCGGGCCGGGCCGCGTCCCGGCTGCCGTCGACCACGGCCAGGTGCAGCCAGGGCCGGCGCAGGGTGAGGGTGACCTGCATGGGGGTGCCGGCGTGCCGGACCACGTTGCCGACCAGTTCGCTGAGCACCACCGAGGCCGGGCTAAGCGCCTCCGGCAGGTTCCACCGCGCGCAGGCGTCGGCGACCAGTTCCCGGGCCCGCCGGCAGGCCTCCGCCGCCGGTTCCAACCGGGCCCGCAGCCGGGGGGCCGCGGCGGCGCCGGCGGCGCGGGCCGCCTCGGCGCGGTCTCGGCGCACCGGCACCACCCGGCAGGTGGTCGACTCCGCCAGCCAGGCGGCGGCCTCGGGCGGCGGTGCGCAGAGCACCAGCGGCACGGCCGGCCAGTCGGCGGCCTGCCGGGCCGCGGCGGCGAAGACGGACAGCGCGAGCCGGTCGTGGACCGTGACGTCGGCGAGGTCGACCACCAGCGCGTCGGGCTGGGTGGCCAGGCAGCGGTCCAGCACCGTGTGCACCGGGCGCATGGTGGCCAGGTCGAGGTCGCCGGCGAGCCGGACGACGGTCGGCGACCCGTCGCGCACCTCGCAGCTGATCCGGCTCGACATCTTCGCCCTCGCTCCAGTCTCGTCCGCAGGACTGCGAACTACCCGGGCAGGGGCGGAGTCAAACGGGACCGGCCGCCGGCGCGACGACCGTCACCGGCGGACCCGGTGGAGGCGCCGTCACCGGGGACGACCACCGCCGGCGGCCGGCCCGCTGACGAGCGTCAGCGGCGGGCGAGGCCAGGGGCGTCAGCGGCGGGCGCGGCCGCGGGTGGTCAGCAGCCCCAGCGCGATCATGCCGACGCCGAGGAAGAGGTGCAGCCAGTCGCCCGCGTCGTTGACCGGGATGAAGTTCGCTCCGCTGTCGTGGTCGACCACCAGGCCGTAGAGCCAGAGCACCAGGTAGATCGCGCCGCCGCCGATCAGGTAGGCCCGGGCGCCGGTGATGGTACGGGCCAGGGCCAGCCCGACCAGCCCGGACAGCAGGTGCACGAGGTTGTGCAGCACCGAGACCTGGAACACGCCGAGCAGCTTCGCCTCCGACTGGTGGCCGGCGAACCCCAGGTCGCCGTAGTTGGCGGTGATGCCCGGGACGAACCCGAGCAGGCCGACGAGGACGAGGACCCATGACACGCTGGTGGCGGCCCGGCGTACCGCGGCCTTGCCGTCGGCCGGGTTGTGGCGGGCGCGCGCGTGCGCCATCGGACCGGTCACCGCGGTCTCTCTCCTGATCGACGATGCTGAGCCCTGCCCGGCTACCCGGCCGCGGTGCCGGCAAACGCACCGGCCGGGCCCCGCGGCGCGGGACCCGGCCGGTCGTACGCCGGTCAGACGGGTTGCAGGCGGCGGGCCGCGGTGAGCTGGCGGACCTGGTCGTAGAGGCGCACGTACGCCTGCGCCATCACCGCCGGGGTGAACCGGGTCGCCGCCTCGCGCCGGCACTCGCCCGGTTCGAGCAGGCTGGCCGCCAGCAGCAGCTCACCCAGCTCCTCCTCGTCGGTGGTGAGCAGCCCGGTGCGGCCGTGCTCGACCAGCTCCGGCAGGCAGCCCCGGGCGGTCGCCACCACCGGGGTGCCGAGCGCGAGCGACTCGACCACCGCCGTGCCGCCGGGCTCCTCCCAGCGCAGCGGGAACAGCGTGGCCCGGGCGCCGGCCAGCAGGTCGTCCCGGGCCTGCCCGGCCACCGTGCCGACCCAGCGGACCAGGTCGCCGTCCACGTGCGGGGCCACCTCGTCCAGGAAGAACCGGACGTCCGGGTTCTGCCGGGCCTCGTCGCCGGCCGCGGCCAGGTCCTCCGGCCGGTGGTACGGGCCGACCGGGCCGGCCAGCACCAGCGGCACGCCGACCCGGCGGGCGAGCCGGGCGCCCAGGTCCTGCCCCTTGCCCGGGTTGATCCGGCCGAGGATGAGCGCGTAGTCGCCCTTCTCCGGCGCGGGCCGGCGGTCGGCGTCGACGGCCAGCGGGGTGGCCAGGTGCACGTGCCCGACCGCGTGCGCCCGCAACGCCTCGGGCGCCCGGGCCAGCTGGGAGGCGGAGACGCCGTTGACCCGGACCCGGTCGCCGCCGTCGAGATTGCCGTAGAGCGCCGGGTGCTTGGCCAGGTCCCAGTGCAGCGTGTGCAGCGCCGGCGGGGCGTCCGGGCCCATCGCGGCGAGCGTGGCGAGCCCGACCGCCTCCACGTGGTCGTGCACCAGGTCGATGTCGTCGCGCGAGCGCAGCGCCTGGACCACCCCGCCCAGGTGCGCCTGGGCGACGCCGCAGACCTGGTTGTACGGCCGTTGCAGCTGCGAGAACTGCCCGTCGGGGAAGACCGAGATCAACTCGTTGACCGGCAGGGTGCTGGTCTCGACCGAGGCGAGCACCACCCGGACGCCCAGCCGGCGCAGCTCCGGGACCAGGGTCGCGATCACGTTCTCGATCCCGCCGTAGCCGGGGGGCGGCACGGACAGCCACGGCCCGGCGTTCATCAGCACGGTGAGACTCATCGGGCCGGCCCCCGTCCCGTGTCCGGGCCGGCGGTCGCCGTCGCCGCCGGGCCGGCCGGTCGGGGCGTCACGCCGCCGCCACCCGTCGACGGGGCACCCGGTGCCGCAGCTGGGCCAGCGGCGGGCGCTCCTCGATGGAGACGTCGCTGACCACGATCTCCCGCTCCAGGTTCGGCAGCGCCTCCGAGCCGCCCCGGCGG
Organism: Micromonospora sp. R311; assembly: GCF_056780015.1. Classification (NCBI taxonomy): domain Bacteria; kingdom Bacillati; phylum Actinomycetota; class Actinomycetes; order Micromonosporales; family Micromonosporaceae; genus Micromonospora; species Micromonospora sp. R311. The sequence goes on along the minus strand of NZ_JBSWCE010000035.1, from coordinate 40,406 downwards.
AACTGGGTCAGCAGGGCGGCGGGCATCGCGCCGGGAACGGCCCAGCCGCGCCGCTGCAGCCGCGACCACGCGGTCAGCAGGATCTGGGCCGACATCCGCCCCAGCGCCGCGGTGTCCTGGTGGCGGTGCTTGCGCTCGCCGAGGTCGACCTGGGCCAGCGCGTCCAGCCCGACCAGCTCCAGCAGGTCGATGAGCATCGCCGTCTCGACCCCGTAGCCGGAGACGAACGGCACCTGCTCCAGCACCTCCCGCCGGCCGGCGTACTCGCCGGCGAGCGGCTGCACGAAGCCGGCCAGCTCGGGCCAGAACAGGTTCAGCACCGGCCGGGCCAGCAGCTCGGTCACCCGCCCGCCGCCGTCGGCCTCCACGCCGGCCGTGCCGACCAGCGGGCGATGGTAGAACCCCTTGACGAACTCCACCGACGGGTCGGTCAGCAGCGGGCCGATCAGCCCGCTCACGAAGTGCGGACGGAACTCCCGCAGGTCGGCGTCGATGAACGCCACCACGTCCCCCTCGGCGGCGGCGAGCCCGGCCCAGAGCGCGTCGCCCTTGCCGGTCAGCCGGGGCAGTCCCCGGGTCATCTCGTCCTGGCTGACCACCTCGGCGCCGGCGGCCCGGGCCACCTGGGCGGTGCGGTCGGTCGACCGGGAATCGACCACGATCAGCTCGTCGACCAGCGGCACCCGGTGCACCAGGTGCTCCCGGATGGTCGAGACGATCGCGCCGACGGTGGCCTCCTCGTTGTGGGCCGGCAGCACCACGCTGACCCGGGTGTCACCCTTCGCGCGCAGCAGCAGCCGCGCCGGCCAGTCGGCCGCCGACGTAGTCCGGTAGGTGGCCCACGCCTCCACCACCGGCGATACCGCCGATTCCGTTTTCCGCACAGGCACCCCCTGATTGAGGCGGAAAAATCCAACCTTGGTTTTCCCACTTCCCACCACGCGCTAACCGGATCATCCCTGACAGCCTGATCACGAAGGCGACACCGACGGGTTCCCGGGCGGTGAACGTTTGATTGCGCCCACCCGGGGGGAGTGCTGTGGACGGAACGTGAACCGCGGGGCGGGAGGGGCTTGGATGCGCACGTGCCGGGTGGGACTGGTGGGAGCCGGCGGGGTGGCCCAACGCCACGCCCGGGTGCTGAGCGGATTCACCGACGTCGAGCTGCTCGGGGTGACCGACGTGGCGCCGTCGGCCGCGGCGGAACTGGCCGCCGGATACGACGCGGGGAGCTTCGCCGACGTCGAGGAGCTGCTCGCCGCCGGGCCGGACGCGGTCTACGTCTGCGTCCCGCCGTTCGCGCACGGCCCGGCGGAGGAGGCGGTGATCGCCGCCGGGGTGCCGATGTTCGTCGAGAAGCCGGTCGCGGTCGACCTGGCCACCGCCGAGCGGATCGCCGGGCTGGTCGCCCGGCGCGGCCTGCTCACCGCGGTCGGGCACCACTGGCGTTACCTCCCGGTGGTGGAGCAGGCCCGCCAGCTGCTGGCCGACCGGCCGGTGCGGATGGTGGCCGGGGCGTGGCTGGACAAGGTCCCGCCGGTCGCCTGGTGGTCGCAGCGGGACCGCTCCGGCGGACCGGTGGTCGAGCAGGCCGCGCACGTGCTGGACCTGATCCGGGTGCTGGCCGGCGAGGTGAGCGAGGTGACCGCGTACGCCGACGGGACGCCGCCCCCGGTGGACGGGGCGGACATCGACTCGGTCACCACCGCCGCGCTGCGCTTCGCCAGCGGCGCGGTCGGCACGCTCACCGCCGCCTGCGTCCTCGGCTGGAAGCACCGGGCCGGGCTGGAGATCCTCGCCGACGGGCTGGCCCTGGCGCTGACCGAGGACGGCCTGGTCGTCCGGGACGGCGACGGGGAGCGGCGGATCCCGGCCGAACCGGACGCCGCGCGGGTCGCCGTCGACCGGGCCTTCGTCGACGCGGTGCGCGGCGTCGGCGACGACGTCCGGGTCCCGTACGCCGAGGCGCTCGGCACCCAGCGGCTGGCCCTCGCGGTGGCCGACTCCGCCCGCACCGGAGCGCCGGTGCGGCTGGCCACGCCGGCCATCCCGGCGACCCTGACCACGGGGGTGACGGTCGATGCGTGACAGGGTCGTGGTGGTGCCCGGTCCCGGCCGGGTGGAGCTGGTCGAGCAGGACGCCGCCGAACTGCGCCCGGGTACCTTCCGGGTCCGGACGCGCTACAGCGGGGTCTCCGCCGGCACCGAGCTGAGCTACGTCAAGGGCACCAACCCGTACCTCAACGTCACCTGGAACGCCGACCTCGGGCTGTTCCAGCCGGGCGCGGCGAGCACGCCGTACCCGGTCACCCGGCTGGGCTACATGCAGGTGGCCGAGGTGGTGGAGAGCGCCACCCCGGCGGTCCGGGTGGGCGCCGTCGGCGCGATGACCTACGGCCACCGCACCGGGCACGTCGCCGACCCGCTCGCCGAGCGGTTCGTCCCGATCCCCGACGACCTGGACCCGGTGCTCGGCGTCTACGTCGCGCACATGGGACCGATCTGCGCCAACGGGCTGCTGCACGCCGCCGCCGACCTGCACGGCACCGACGTGCGCGGGCTCGGCGACGGGGTCCGCGGGCGCCGGGTGGCGGTGGTCGGCAGCGGGGTGGTCGCCCTGCTCACCGCCCTGTTCGCCCGCCGGCACGGCGCCGCGTCGGTGGTGGTGCTCGACCCGACCCCGCAGCGCCGGGAGGTCGCCGCGGCGCTCGGGCTGGAGACCCTCGACCCGGAGGCCGACGACCCGGCGGTGGTGCTCAAGACCCGCTGGGCGCACACGGCCGGCGACCGGGGCGCCGACGTGGTGTTCCAGTGCCGGGGCCAGGCCTGGGCGCTGCACCTGGCGCTGCGCCTGCTCCGCCCGCAGGGCACCGTGATCGACCTGGCCTTCTACCAGGCCGGCGCGGACGAGGTGCGGCTCGGCGAGGAGTTCCACCACAACGGGCTGTCGCTGCGCTGTGCGCAGATCGGCCGGGTGCCCCGCGGGCTCGCCCCCACCTGGGACCGGGAGCGGCTCTCCGCCGAGACGATCGACCTGCTGCGCGCGTACGGGGATCTGATCCGCAAGCACCTGGTCTCGGCGGTGGTGCCGTTCGAGGAGGCGCCCGCGCTGCTCACCGCCCTCGCCGAGCGCCGCCGCCAGGAACTCCAGGTGGTGCTGGCCGGCTGACCGTCGACCGCTCCCCACCGCGATCTTGCAGTTTTCGGCCCTCGTTGTGCGGCATTTGTGGCATTCGCCGGGGCGTCGAGTGCAAGATCGCGGGAATCGGGCGGCGCGCCCCGCGGCCGGGCGGGCCGCCCAAGGTCGGCCGGGTCGCGTACCGTTGCCGCTCATGGGTGTGTCGCAACGGTTGAAGACCAGGTTCCGCCGGTTCCTCCAGCGCCCGGGGACGACGGTTGACCTGGGGCCGCTGGAGAAGCTGCTGCCGGCCATCGAGGCCCGCGAGGAGGAGCTGTCGGCGCTCGACGACGTCGAGCTGACCGAGGCCGCCGGCAAGGCGGAGGGCTACGAGGAGATCTGCGCGATCGGCCGCGAGGCCGCCCGCCGCGGCCTCGACCAGCGGCCGTACGACGTCCAGCTGCTCGGCGCGATGGCGCTGCTCTCCGGCAAGGTCGCCGAGATGGCCACCGGTGAGGGCAAGACGCTCACCGCGGCGATCGCCGCGTACGGGCACGTCCGGGTGGGCAACGGCCCGGTGCACGTGCTCACCGTCAACGACTACCTGGCCCGCCGCGACGCCCAGTGGATGGAGCCGGTCTACACCCTGCTCGGGCTGAGCGTGGGCTGGGTCAACGAGGCGTCCACCCCGCAGGAGCGCCGCGACGCGTACGCCTGCGACGTCACCTACATCTCGGTCAGCGAGGCCGGCTTCGACTACCTGCGCGACCAGTTGGTCACCGACCTGGCCGACCGGGTGCAGCCGGCGCTGCGCACCGCGATCGTCGACGAGGCCGACTCGATCCTGATCGACGAGGCCCGGGTGCCGATGGTCCTCGCCGGCGCGGTGCCCGGCGAGCAGGATCCGGTGCACACCGCCGCTGCCCTGGTGCGCGGCCTGCGCAAGGGCAAGCACTACACGGTGGCCGAGGACGGCCGCAGCGTCGCCTTCACCTCGGCCGGCCTGGCCGCCGTCGAGGCCAAGCTCGGCATCGACCTGTACGACGAGGAGCACGTCGAGCAGCTCTCCGCGGTCAACGTGGCGCTGCACGCGCACGCCCTGCTGCACCGCGACGTGGACTACATCGTCCGGGACGGCTCGGTCGAGCTGATCGACGAGATGCGCGGCCGGGTGGCCCAGCGTCGCCGCTGGCCGGACGGGCTCCAGGCGGCGGTGGAGGCCAAGGAGGGCCTGGACGCCACCGCCGAGGGCGAGGTGCTGGGCACCATCGCCGTGCAGGCGTACATCGCGCTCTACCCGAAGGTGTGCGGCATGACCGCGACCGCGGTGCTGGTCGGCGACCAGCTGCGCGAGTTCTTCGGCCTGGAGGTCGCGGTGATCCCGCCGAACACCCCCTGCATCCGCGAGGACGAGCCCGACCGGATCTACGCCACCCGCGCCGAGAAGGAGGAGGCGCTGATCGACGAGATCAAGCGCAACCACGAGCGCGGCCGGCCGGTGCTGGTCGGCACCCTCGACGTCAAGGAGTCCGAGGGGCTGGCCGCCGGCCTCAACGCCGCCGGGGTGCCCTGCGTGGTGCTCAACGCCAAGAACGACGACGAGGAGGCGGCGATCATCGCCGAGGCCGGCGCGTACGCCGCGGTGACCGTCTCCACCCAGATGGCCGGCCGGGGCGTGGACATCCGGCTCGGCGGCAGCGACCAGGCCGACCGGGACCGGGTGGCCGAGCTCGACGGCCTCTACGTGATCGGCAGCGGCCGGCACGACAGCCGCCGGGTCGACGACCAGCTGCGCGGCCGGGCCGGCCGGCAGGGCGACCCGGGCGGCTCGGTCTTCTTCGTCAGCCTCGAGGACGACCTGGTGGTCCGGCACGCCGGCGACACCGTCCCGGCGTCGCCGCGGATGAACGCCGACGGCCTGGTCACCGACGAGCAGGTGGACTACGCCGTGGAGCACGCCCAGCGGGTCGCCGAGGGGGTCAACCACGAGATCCACCGCAACACCTGGCGCTACAGCGTGGTGATCGAGCAGCAGCGCAAGGCGCTCGCCGAACGGCGCGAGCGGCTGCTGACCACCGACGTGGCGGCGCTGATGCTGCTGGACAAGGTGCCGGAGAAGGCCGGCGAGATGGACGAGGATCTGCTCGCCCGGGTCGCCCGGTCGATCGCCCTCTACCACCTCGACCGGCTCTGGGCCGAGCACCTGGCCGAGCTCTCCGAGGTCCGCGAGGGCGTGCACCTGCGCGCGCTGGGTCGGCTCGACCCGCTGGACGAGTTCCACCGCGCGGCCGTGCCGGCGTTCAACGCGCTGGTCCCGGAGATCGAGGCGCGGACCATCGCCACCTTCACCGAGACCGAGTTCGACGAGGACTGGGAGCCGGACGCGTCGAAGCTGGTCCGGCCGAGCGCCACCTGGACGTACCTGGTGCACGACAACCCGTTCGGCTCCGAGCTCGACCGGTTGATCGCCTCGGTCGGCCGGCGGCTCAGCGCCGCCTCCCGCTGAGGAGAGGGGGCCTCGTCCGGCGCGTTCAGACGCCTCGCCAGAGGCCCCCATTTACGCCGTTTCGACCCGTGTTCGCCCGGGTAGTAGCCCGGGGCTGACGAGTCGGGAGATCAAGAGGATGACACGGGTGATGGCAGCACCGGCTGGGCACACGCGGACGGGGGCGGCAGGGGCTGTGAACCGGTGAACCTGGACACGCGGGCGCCGGCGGTCGAGACGCTGGGGGTGCTGGAGACCGCCGCGCTGCTGCGGGAACTGACCGCCGGGCTGATCGCCGTGGACGACTTCGACGAGGCCCTCGCGGCCCTGGTCCGGATCGCCCGGGACGCGGTGGCCGGGGTCACCTGGTGTGGCTTCACCACGCTGCGGGCCGGCGAGCCGGCCGGGGTGGCGGCCTCCGACGCCCGGCTGGCCGGCCTGGACGACCTGCGGCACGGCCCGGACACCCCGGCGATGGAAGCCATCCGGCGCCGGGAAATGATCCGCTCCGAGCACCTGGGCCGCGAGCGGCGCTGGCCGACCTGGACGGCCCGGGCGCGTGACCTCGGGGTGCACGGGGTGATCTCCGCCCCGGTCGACGTCGACGAGCAGGTGATCGGCGCGATCAACCTCTACGCCGGGGCCTCGGACGCGCTCACCACCGGCCATCAGCTCACCGCGATGCTGCTGGCCGAGCACGCCGGCCTGCTGCTGGCCGCGGTCCGGGACCGGGCCCGGCAGGCGGCGCTGGCCGGCGAGCGGGACGCCTCGCTGCTGGGCGACGGGGTGGTCGGGCAGGCGATCGGGGTGATCATGACGCAGCGCGGCTGCCCGGCGCCGGAGGCGCTGCAGGTGCTGCGCACCGCCGCCTCGTCGCTCTCCATCCCGCTGCGCGAGGTGGCCGAGCGGCTGGTCAGCACGGTCTCCCGGCAACGGAGCGGCTGAGCGCGTCGTTTCACCCGGTTGGTGCCCGGGTAGCACCCTTGGTTCATGGATTGAGCCGACCAGGGGAGGACCGATGCAGAGCCGGCTGCGGGTGCAGGGACACCCGATCCAACCGATGCTGGTGACGTTCCCCTACGGGCTCTTCGTCAGCGCGACCGTCTTCGACCTCACCGACGTCGTCGGCGGCCCGGCCTTCCTCGGTGAGGTGGGCTACTGGTCGGCGGTCGCCGCACTGGTGGCCGCCGGTCTGACCGCGGTCGCCGGCATGATCGACCTGTGGGACGTGCCGGGTGACCGGACCCGCCGGACCGCGATCACCTTCCACCTGGTCAACACGGCGATGGCCGGGCTGTTCCTGATCGGCTGCCTGATCCGCGCGGACGCCCCGCAGCGGGGCGCCTCGGTGGTGCTGCTGGTGACCGAGGTGGTCGCGCTCGCCGTGGGCGGGATGGGGGTACGCCTCGGCGCCCGGCTGATGCGCCGGTTCGACGCCGGCCGGCGGGCCGAGGCGACCACGTTCGACGCGCTCGGTGGCGGGGTGCCCGGCTCCACCGCGGAGATCGTCCGCCCGCGCCCCTGACCCGGGCGCCGGCGGCGGCAATTGCGTTGCCGGCGGGCGGACCGGCCGGACAGGCTGGCCGGATGAGCACCGACCCGAGCTTCGACGAACTGCTCGCCGAGGGGACCGCCGCCCCGGTCGAGGGCTGGGCCTTCGACTGGCTGGCCGGCCGGGCCACCGAGGAACGCCCGCCGTGGGGGTACGCCCGCCTGGTGGCCGCCCGGATGGCGGCCGTGGACGCGGCCCTGGACGTGGACACCGGTGGCGGCGAGGTGCTGGCCGAGCTGCCTCAGCCACCCCGGCTGCTGGTGGCCACCGAAGGCTGGCCGCCGAACGTGCCGGTGGCCCGGCGCACGCTGCGCACGGTCGGCGCGACCGTCGTCGCGGTCACACCGGACGCCCCGCTGCCGTTCCGGGACGGCGCCTTCGACCTGGTGGTCAGCCGGCATCCGGTGCGCACCGACTGGGCCGAGACGGCCCGGGTGCTGCGCCCCGGCGGCACGTACCTGTCCCAGCAGATCGGGCCCGGCACGGTCCGCGAGCTCAGCGAGGCGGTCCTCGGGCCGCTGCCGCCGCCCGCCGCCCGCCACCCGGAGCGGGCGGTGGCCGCGGCCCGGGCGGCCGGCCTGACGGTGGTGGACCTGCGCCAGGCCACCCTGCGTACGGTCTTCCACGACGTCGCCGCGGTGGTCTGGTTCCTGCGCAAGGTGGTCTGGACCGTCCCGGGCTTCACCGTCGAGCGCTACCGACCCCAGCTGGCCCGCCTCCACCACCGCATCCGCGCCGAGGGCCCGTTCGTCGCGCACGCCCGCCGCTTCCTCATCGAAGCCCACAAACCCACCTCCTGACCCCGCGCCATGACCCAGTTGATCATGAGGTTGGCGGCACCGGCGGAGATCGACATCGCCGTCAACCTCATGATCAACCCGTTCGGGGGCGGGGCTGGGCGGGTGGGTCAGGGGGTGGGGTGGGAGTGGGTGTGGTGGGCGGCCAGGGCGTCGGTGCCGAAGTCGCTGGCCGGGCGGCGCAGCACGGTGTGCGCGTGGTTGCCGTCGTCGGTGGTGTTGTCGTACTCGATCAGCAGGTCGTCGCCCTGCACCCGGTAGTAGTGGCGCTGACCCGGTCGGGTGGGGCCGGCCCAGGCGAAGTGCAGCTGCCCGCCGGCGAGCCGGCGGGCCTCGCGGACGGCCAGCTCGGGCGGGAGCCGGTCCAGGTAGAGCGCGACCAGCTGGTCCAGCAGCGCCCGGGCGGTCGGCCCGAGCCGGTCGGCCGGTACGCCCAGCGGCACCAGCGGCGCGTCCACCCGGGGGCGGGTGGCGCTGATGATGTCCCCGGGCGCCTCGTCGGCGATGATCGCGGCGGCCCGCCCGGCCGGGTCGAGGGCGTCCAGCAGGGCCCGGGCGAGATCCTCCTCGACGCCGAGCGGCCGGGTCACCGGGCGGCCCGCGTACCGCACGGCCGCCGGATTGGCGCCGAGGAAGATCGGCGCGGGGGAGACCTGGTCGTCCACCACCGTCATGCTCACCGAGAGGTGGTGCCCCTCCACCCGCCACGCCCAGCGGTCGTCCCGGGCCGGGTCGCCGAAGACGGCCACCCAGTAGTCGTCGCGGTGCCGGCCGCGGCGCCAGCCCTCGGCCCGGTCCAGCACCTCCTCCAGCGCGACGATCGTCATCGCCTGCGCGTACGCGGTCGGGCTCAGCGCGGTGGCGAGCAGCCGGTGCGTGGCCTTGCGTCCGGCCGGGTCGAGGTCGGCGAGGCTGACCCCGGGCCGGGGGCGGGGCCGGTACTCCACCCAGCGCCGGGCGGCGTCGTCGTCGAACCGGTGGGTCGCGCGGGCGCAGGCCGGCTCGTCGAGCGCGGCGAGCAGCGCCGTGCCGGCGGCGCGCATCTGTTCGGGCAGGGGATCCTCCACCGCCTCTGTATACCGGCCCCGCGCCGGTCCCGCCGGGGCTCGGCCGCACCCGGCCGCCGGGGACGACCCCGGCTCCTGGCCCGGCCCTCGGGCGGGGCGTCAGGCCCCGGTCGGGCCGCCACCCGGGCGGAGCAGCGCGAGCATCGGGTGCAGGTCGAAGAAGCGGGCGGTGTCCACCGCGGACGGGTTGCCGTGGTCCGGGTCGGCGCCGGCGGCGAGCAGCGCGCGCACCGTCTCCGTACTGCTGCGGAAGACCGCCGCGGCGAGCGCGGTCTGGCCCCGGTCGTTGGTCCGGGAGTGGTCGGCGCCCCGGTTCAGCAGCGCGGCGACGGTCGCCGGGTGGGCGTGGTAGGCCGCGAGGATCAGCAGCGTGTCGCCCTTGTCGTTGGTCAGGTTGACCGGCAGGCCCGCGTCGACGTAGCCGGCCAGCTCCTCGGTGGCGCCGTCCCGGGCCAGGTCGAACATCCGGTGCGCGAACGCCAGCGTCTCGGCGTCGAGTTCCTCGCTCACCGGTCCAGGTTAGTCGGACCCCGCCTGGTAGGTTGCTCGCCCGGCGAGCGGGGAGGGGCATGGACGAGCAGGTGTACGTGGGCAACGCGGGCGTCGACGGCGCCACCAACGCCGGCTGGCTGCTCGGCCACTTCATGCCGCCGGGCGACGTGCGGCACAGCACCGACGTCGAGGTGAAGTGGGGCGTGCACCCGGCCGGTGAGGCCCGCTCCCGGTGGGCTACCGGGGAGCGGCGGACGGCGCTGCTGGTGCTGGTCAGTGGACGGTTCCGGGTGGAGCTGCCGGATCGGACGGTGGTGCTCGGCGAGCCCGGCGACTACGTGCTGTGGGGGCGCGGGGTGGACCATTCCTGGTACGCCGAGCGGGAGTCGGTCGTGCTGACCGTGCGCTGGCCCTCGGTCCCCGGCTACCGGGTGGCGCCACCGGTCCGCCGCTGAGCCCGGTCGGGTGCGGTTCCCGGTCCCGGCACGTGGGGCAACCTACTAGACCTGTAGCGGTCAGCATCCACGTGTACCGTCCCGCGCTACGCCGGATGACCCGCCACCGGCTCGCCGCCGGCCGCCTCGTGATCGCGGAGCTGGCCGAGGCGGGCGTCGCGGGGCGAGCCGCCCGCGGCCCGCGACCGCGATCCGCGCTCCGCACCGTCAGCAACCACCGGAGGGAACGACAATGCCGCAGACCGACCCGGCCGGGTGTGCCACGCCGCCACCCGGCTCCCGGGGCATCGACGAGATCCTGGCCGCCGCCCGGGCCCGGCTCGACCGGCTCGACCCCGAGCAGGCACACCTGGCCCACCGCGCCGGTGCGCTGCTGGTCGACATCCGCCCGGCCGCCCAGCGGGCCGCGTACGGCACCGTGCCGGGCGCGCTGGCCGTCGAGCGGAACGTGCTGGAGTGGCGGTTCGACCCGCGCTGCCCGGCCCGGTTGCCGGAGGCGACCGGCTACCACCTGCGGGTGCTGGTCCTCTGCCAGGAGGGCTACACCTCCTCGCTGGCCGCCGCCGCCCTGCAGGAGCTCGGGCTGCACCGCGCCACCGACGTGGTCGGGGGTTTCGCCGCCTGGCGGATCGCCGGTCTGCCGGTCCTCGGTCCCACGGCGCCGCCCCGCCCGTCCCCGCTCGCGCCCCCGGTGACCGCCGGGCCGGCGCCGTCCTGACCGGCACGCCGCGGCCGCCACCGGGTGTGCACCCTCCTGCGGTTGCCCGGCGCCGTGTGGGGCTACCGGCACGCGGTGGCCCGCACGGTCGACGCGCACGTGCGCCGGCGGCGCGCCAAGCCCGGCGCGCGTACGCCCGTGACCACGGTCTACGGCGGCGGCTACCGGCTCGCCGACGAGGCCCGCATGGAGGATCGACCACTCCCGCTGACCGGCATGTCCCACCGTCGGGACCGCCGCCGTCCATCTGGGAGCGCGCCCGACGACGTGAAGCCCGCTCGCTTGCCACGGTACGTGGCGACTCGCGGCGAATGTGAACCGGGCGGGCACCCCCCGTATCGGGTCAACTTGGCGACTCTGCTGTAATCATCAGGCTTCGTACGCAGAGCGAGCATCCGGCTCCGATGTGTTCGTCAATTGTCACATTCATGCAACGCAGCCGCCCCTTGACCCTCGCACGGGCGCCGGGAAGCATCGATGAAGCGGCGTCCCGGGCCGTGGGGAGATACCCGGACCAGCCAAGGAGGACCATGTCGGTCAGCCCCGCTTCGTCGCGCGCCGGATGGCATACGTCCCAGCCGGCTGTTCCCGGTCGACCCCCCGGCGGCCAGCGCCGCCCCGCCAACACCGCGGCGCCGATGCTCACCGTGACCTTGAACATCCCGCTGGCCTGTGAGGAGTCGCTGACCCCACCGGCCCGCCGGCTGCTCGAGGCGGCCCGGGAGATGCTCGAACGCGGGGAGGGCACGATCACCGCCGCCACCACCGTGGAGCGCCGCCCCGACCCGGTGCCGGCCGGCCGGTCGCCGGCCCGGCCGCTCGCCCCCACGATCCCCACCCTGCACATCCTCGCCTCCTCGCGGTCGGTGCTGCGCGACGGCGAGCCGCTGCCGCTGACCCGGCTCGAGTTCGACCTGCTGCTGCACCTGGTGGCCCACCCCCGGCGGGTGTTCACCCGGCTGCAACTGCTCAACGCGGTCTGGGGCTACGAGCACGCCGGAGTGCGTACGGTCGACGTGCACGTGCGCCGGCTGCGCGGCAAGGTCGGCGTGGACGTCCCGCTGGTCACCACGGTCTACGGGGTCGGCTACCGGCTCGCCGACGACGCCCGGGTCACCATCGACCGCAGCGGCTGACCGGCCGGGGCATGATGGGTCGGGTGCGCGTCCGTCCCATCTCACCCGAGCGACTCGTGACCGAGCTGGCCGACCTGCTCGCCGCCGGCGACCCGGCGGGCCGGCTGCGGGTGGCCGTCGACGGTGCCCCGGCGGCCGGCCCCGACGAGCTGGCCGCCGCGCTGGTCGACCCGCTGCGCGCGCTGGGCCGCCCGGTGCTGCACGTACGCGCCGCCGACTTCCTGCGCCCCGCCTCGGTGCGGCTGGAGCACGGCCGGACCAACCCGGACGCCTACTACGAGGGATGGGTCGACGAGGCGGGGCTGCGCCGCGAGGTGCTCGACCCGGCCGGCCCGGGCGGTTCCGGCCGGGTGCTGCCGTCGCTCTGGGACGCCCGCACCGACCGGGCCAGCCGGGCCGGGTACGTCGAGCTGCCGCCCGGCGGGGTGGTCCTGGTCAGCGGCGCGCTGCTGCTCGGCGGGGGGCTGCCGTTCGACCGCACCGTCCACCTGGAGCTCTCCCCGGCCGCGCTGTCCCGGCGCACCGACCCGGCGCGGCGGTGGACGCTGCCCGCCTTCACCCGGTACGCCGAGGAGGTCGCCCCGGCCAGCTTCGCCGACGTGGTGGTCCGGGTCGACGACCCGCGCCACCCGGCCCTGGTGGAACCGGCGCCGTCCGCCTGACCGGCCCGGAACGCCTGACCGGCCCGGAACGCCTGCCTCGGCGGCCCGGGCGCCCGCCCGAGCGGCCCGGCACGCCCCGCGACACCGGGAAAATCGGCGGTTTGGTCCATCGGGCGGGTGGGTATTCGCCCGGCTCACAGAGCACGGGTGATCGCCCGCGCGAGACGGACCGTTGCCGGGGCAGACCGCACCGGCGCCCCGACGGAACCACGAGGCCAGAAAGGCAGGCAGCGATGCTCGTCCACGACACGGTCGACACGGGCCGATCCCAGGCGGAGATCGACCAGATCCGGCGCTCCCTGCAGGCCCGCTATGACGAGCTGTCCGCGGAGTACGAGCAGGCGGTGCTGCAGAGCCAGGTGCTGCGGCTGGTGGAGGTCGGTGACACGGCCGGCGACGACCAGGCCGACAGCGGCACCAAGACGGCCGAGCGGGACACCGCGCAGTCCCTGCTGCGGACCATCCTCGACCGCCGCGCCCAGTACGAGCACGCGCTGGCCCGGCTTGAGGAGGGCACCTACGGCTTCTGCGAGGGGTGCTCCGCGGCGATCCCCGTCGAGCGGCTGGAGATCTTCCCGTCCGCCACCACCTGCGTGGCGTGCAAGCAGAACCGGGAGCGGCGGGCCGCCTGAGCATCCAGCGGTTGCCGGTCGGTCCGCGGCGCGGTGGACTCCACCCATGGGTGACATCAAGGTGGGCACCGCGTCCTGGACCGACCGGACGCTGTTGGATTCCGGCTGGTACCCGCAGACCGCCGACACGCCGGAGAAGCGGCTGGCCTACTACGCCCGGCAGTTTCCGCTGGTCGAGGTGGACGCCACCTACTACTCGCCGCCCGCCGAACGGACCGCGCGGCTGTGGGCGGAGCGCACCCCGGCCGGCTTCACCTTCAACGTCAAGGCGTTCAGCCTGCTCACCGGGCACCCGACGAAGGCGTCCGCGCTCTACAAGGACCTGCGTCCGGAGACCGACAAGCGCAACCTCTACCCGGACGACCTGCCGCCGCAGGCGTACGAGGAGGTCTGGACGCGGTTCCTCAGCGCGCTGGACCCGCTGGTCGAGGTGGGCAAGCTCGGCGCGCTGCTGTTCCAGTTCCCGCCCTGGTTCACCATCAAGCGGGACAACAAGCAGTACCTGCTCGAAGTGGAGCGCCGCTGCGCCCCGCTGCGGCCGGTCTTCGAGTTCCGGCACGCCTCCTGGTTCGACGGGGCCAACGCCGACGAGACCCTGGCCTTCCTGCGCCAGCACCGGCTGGCGTACGTCTGCGTGGACATGCCGCAGGGGCACCGCTCGTCGGTGCCCCCGGTGCTGGCCGCCACCGCGGACCTCGCGGTGGTGCGTTTCCACGGCCACAGCGACAAATGGACCAGCAAGGACATCCACGAGAAGTTCGGCTACCGCTACTCGGACCGGGAGCTGAAGGACTGGGCGCCGAAGCTCCGCGAGCTGGCCGACTCCACCGGGCAGACCCACGTGCTGATGAACAACTGCTACCGGGACTACGCCCAGACCAACGCGGCCACCCTGGTCGGGTTGCTCGGCACGGGCGTCTGACCCCCGGCTCATCCGGACCGGGTGACGTGCTCTCACCCCTTTCCCGAGCAGCATGGACGGTGCGTGCGGTCGACTCCCGGAGCCGGCCGCGGAACCGACACCACGGAGGTGCTCGAGATGACGGTTCGGGTGGTACCGGGTCGACGACGCGGCGCCGTGCTGCACGTCGTCGGGGCGTCCGGCGACGCCCGGCGGGTGCCGCCGGCCGGCCGGGTCAGCCCGACCCGACAGCCGCGCGGCCCGGTCGGGCCGCCGCGACGCGATGACGACCGACGGTGGGAGACCGACGTACGGGGGTGGAGAGATGGCTGAGCAGCTGCAGTCGGCAATCGATTCCTCGATGGAGAAGACCAATCTGATCCTCAAGGACATCGAGAAGGCCTACGGCTGGCCGAAGGAGCAACGCAACCAGTCCTACTGCGCGCTGCGTACGGTGCTGCACCTGCTGCGGGACCGGATGCCGGTGCAGGAGAGCGTGGAGTTCGCCGCGCAGTTGCCGGTGGTGGTGCGCGGGATCTACTTCGACGGCTGGAAGCCGATGGACGTGCCGGTCAAGCTGAACCGGGACGACTTCCTGCTGGAGGTCCGGCAACGCTTCCAGTACGACATCGAGGGCGGCATCGAGAACCTGGTGCAGGTGGTGCTGAACTCCCTGCGCCAGCACGTGACGACCCAGGGGCAGTGGGACGACGTGCGGGACCAGATGCCCAAGGACATGGCCCGGATGATTCCGTGACCGCTGCGATCGACGGCCCGCCCCACCACCGGTGGGAGCGGGCCTTCGTCGGGCCGGGTCAGCCTCCGGCCTCCGGCGGGCTTTCCGGGCCGCCCGCACCGTCCGCCGACGGAACGCGGCTCACCCGCCGGCTGGCCCGCCCGGCCAGCGCGGCGAACGCCACCGCGTCCTCGATCGCCGCCCCGCCGGGGTCGTTGTTGAAGTAGACGTACGCCGGTTCCCCGTCGGCGAAGGCGCCGGCCAACCGGCGTACCCAGGAGGCCAGTGCGGCGCGCCCGTAGCGGGGCCAGGGTCGGGCGCGCCCCTCGTGCAGCCGCAGGTAGCCGAAGTCGGTGGTGCGCCACAGCGGGGCGACCGGCCGGCCGCGCCGGTCGGCCCAGACCAGCGCCGCCCGCCGGCGCTCCAGCACGGCCCGGGTGGTGTCGGTCCACCACGACCGGTGGCGCGGCTCGACCGCCACCCGCACGTCGGCCGGGAAGAGCGCCAGCGTGGCGTCCAGGGCGGCCGGGTCGGCCGGCAGGTTCGGCGGCAGTTGCAGCAGCACCGGGCCGAGGCGGTCGCCGAGCGCGGTGGCCCGGGACAGGAACCTCGCCACCGGCTCGGCCGGCTCGCGCAGCCGCTTGATGTGGGTCAGGTAGCGGCTCATCTTCACCGCGACGCAGAAGTCGTCCGGGGTGCGGTCCCGCCAGGCGGCGAAGGTGTCCCGTTCCGGCAGCCGGTAGAAGGCGTTGTTGACCTCCACCGTGGCGAACCGGGCGGCGAAGTGCTCCAGCCAGAGCCGTTGGGGCAGGTCGGCCGGGTAGAACCGGCCCCGCCAGTCGCGGTACTGCCACCCGGAGGTGCCGAGCAGGATCATCGGCCGGTCTACCAGAGGTCGAAGCGGAACACCTCGAAGGCGACGCCGTAGCGCACCCCGAGCCGGGTGCCGGTCGGCCGGCCGAGCCCCTCCAGGAACTCCTCGGCGTCGAAGCTGCCGTCGCCCAGCCCGGTCAGGTACGCCTCGTGCGCCCGCAGCGAGGCCACGCCCTGCGCGAACGTCGCGGTCACGTCGACCCCGTGCGCGGCGCGGGGGGAGGCGGCGGCCCAGACCTGCCGCACCCCGGTCCACGGCTCGACGCCGTCGGCCAGTTGCTCCGGGAAGATCCACCGGTTGCCGGCGTCGCGTACCGCGTCCAGCACCGCCCGACCGGTGGCGATGTGGTCGGCCTGGTTCAGCGCGTACGTGCCGTCCCAGGTGTCGCGGAAGTTGGTGGTGATCACGATCTCGGGCCGGTGTCGGCGCACCACCTCGGCGATCGCCCGGCGCAGCGGAACGCCGTACTCCAGGACGCCGTCGGGCAGCCCGAGGAACTCCACCGTGTCCACCCCGACCAGCGCGGCCGAGGCGCGCTGCTCCTGCTCGCGCACCTGCCGGGCCCGCTCCGGCGGCATCCCGTCGATGCCCGCCTCGCCGCTGGTGACCAGGCAGTAGGCGATCTGCTTGCCCTGCCCGGTCCAGCGGGCGATCGCCGCCGCCGCGCCGAACTCCAGGTCGTCGGGGTGGGCCACCACCGCCAGCGCGCGCTGCCAGTCCTCGGTCACCGGTTCCAGCGGGGCCACCGCGGTCGGCTCGGTCATCGACACCTCCTGCTCGCGTCCGCCCGCCCCATCCTGCCACCGCGACCGGTGCCGCGCCGTCCGGCGCGACGGCGGCGCGGTTGACGGGAGGCGGCCGTGGGTGCCAGCATGTGGAAGCGCTCCCATCGACCGACGTCGTAACTTCGCCGCCCTCGGGCGGCCCGACGAAGGACAGGGACCGCATGCACCCGCACCGTCTCCGTACCCGGCCGGCCCTGCTGGCCGGGGCCCTCGCCCTCGCCACGGTGGTCGCCGTCGGCCTCGGCGTCCCCCGGCCCCAGGCCGCCGACGCGGCCACCAGCCTGAAGACCCTCGCCGACGCCAAGGGCCGGGACATCGGCGTCGCCATCGACCCGAACCGGCTGACCGAGGCCGCCTACCGGCAGATCGCCGACGCCGAGTTCAACCTGGTGGTCGCCGAGAACGCGATGAAGTGGGACGCCACCGAGCCCAACCGCGGGCAGTTCACCTTCACCCAGGGCGACGCGGTCGCCGGCTACGCCGCCGCCGGCGGCAAGCGGCTCTACGGCCACACCCTGGTCTGGCACTCCCAGCTGCCCGGCTGGGTCGGCGGCCTGTCCGCGACCGACCTGCTCGCCGCGATGCGCAACCACATCGCCGAGGTGGCCGGCCACTACCGCGGCAAGGTGGTCGCCTGGGACGTGGTCAACGAGGCGTTCGCCGACGGCGGCTCCGGCGGGCGCCGGGACAGCGTCTTCCAGCAGCGCCTCGGCGACGGCTGGATCGAGGAGGCGTTCCGGGCCGCCCGGGCCGCCGACCCGACGGCCAAGCTCTGCATCAACGACTACAGCACCGACGGCGTGAACGCGAAGAGCACCGCGATCTGGAACCTGGTCCGCGACTTCAAGGCCCGCGGCGTGCCGATCGACTGCGTCGGCTTCCAGGCGCACCTGATCGTCGGGCAGGTCCCCGGCGACCTGCAGAGCAACCTGCAGCGCTTCGCCGACCTCGGGGTGGACGTCCGGATCACCGAGCTGGACATCCGGATGCCCACCCCGCCGAGCGCGGCCAACCTCGCCACCCAGGCCGCCGACTACCGCAAGGTGGTCAGCGCCTGCCTCGCGGTGACCCGGTGCGCGGGCGTCACCACCTGGGGCATCACCGACCGCTACTCGTGGATCCCCGACGTCTTCCCCGGCCAGGGCGCCGCGCTGATCTGGGACGAGAACTACGCGCCGAAGCCGGCGTACCAGGCGGTGGCCGAGGCGCTCGGCGGCGGCGTCACGCCGACCCCGACCACGCCGACCCCGACGCCCACCACCCCACCCCCGGGCGGCTGCACGGTGAGCTACGTGCCGAACACCTGGAACACCGGCTTCACCGCCGAGGTGCGGGTACGCAACGACGCCGCCGCGGCCAGCGGCTGGACCGTCGGCTTCACCTTCGGCGCCGACCAGCGGATCACCAACGCCTGGAACGCCACCGTCACCCAGTCCGGCGCCCAGGTGACCGCGCGCAACGCCAGCTGGAACGGCACCGTCCCCATCGGCGGCACGGTCAGCTTCGGTTTCCAGGGCACCCACGGCGGGGCCAACCCGACGCCCACCGGTTTCACCTTCAACGGCTCCGCCTGCCGGACGGGCTGACCGCGAACCGCCCCTGCCGGCCGCGCCGGGCGTCTACCGTGTGGTTAGAGAAGATCCAGCGTGGGGTACCACCCGCTGCACGACGGACCCCGGCGCACGGCGGGGCGGCAGACCCGAGGGAGCACCCATGGCACTCAACGACGACGACATGCAGACCACCGGCGGTGGCGGCCTCGAGGGCCCGGCCGACGGCGGTGCGACCCCCGGCCAGCAGGACGGTGGCGCCGACGGTGGTGCCGACCGCGGCGCCGAGCGGGGCGCCGACCAGGGTGCCGACCAGGGCGCCGAGGGCCCGGCCGACGGCGGCGCCACCCCCGGCAAGCAGGACGGCGGCGCCGACGGCGGCGCGGAGGGTCCGGCCGACGGCGGGGCCACCCCGGGTCAGCAGGACGGCGGCGCCGACGGCAGCGCCGGGTGACGGAGCGCCCGTGACGACCCTCGACCCGCCGGGCGGCCACGGCCGTCCGGCGGTTCCGTCCGCGACCGCCGCCGCGGCGCTGGCCCGCTGCGTCTCGGTGGAGCCGGCCAAGTTCGCCGCCGCGCACTGGGGACACACTCCGCTGCTCTCCCGCGCCGACGAGCTGCCCAACCCGGCCGGTTTCACCGATCTGCTCAGCCCCGCCGACGCCGACGAGCTGCTCAGCCGGCGTGGCCTGCGTACGCCCTTCCTGCGGATCGCCAGGGACGGCCAGCTGGTGCCGGCGGCGCGGTTCACCGGCGGCGGCGGGGCCGGCGCCGAGATCGCCGACCAGGTCCTCGACGAGCGGGTGCTGGAGCTGTACGCCGGCGGCGCCACCCTCGTCCTGCAGGGCCTGCACCGCACCTGGCCGGCGCTGATCGACTTCACCCGCGAACTCGGCGCCGCCGTCGGGCAGCCGTTGCAGGTCAACGCCTACCTCACCCCCGCCGGGAGCCAGGGCTTCGCCACCCACTACGACACCCACGACGTCTTCGTGCTCCAGGTCGACGGCCGCAAGCACTGGCGGATCCACCCGCCGGTGCTGCCCGACCCGCTGGAGAAGCAGCCCTGGGGCGGCCGGGCCGACGAGGTCTCGGCCACCGCCGAGGGACCGCCCACACTGGACGTGGTGCTCGCCCCCGGCGACGCGCTCTACCTGCCGCGCGGCTGGCTGCACAGCGCACAGGCCCAGGAGTCCAGCTCGCTGCACCTGACCGTCGGGGTCCGGGCGCTGACCCGCTACGCGCTCGTCGAGGAGCTGCTCGCGCTCGCCGCCGAGGACCAGCGGCTACGCGCCACCCTGCCGTTCGGCGTCGACGTGGCCGACCCGGACGCCATCGAGCCGGAACTGACCGAGACGGTGGAGGCGTTGCGCGACTGGCTGCTGCGCGCCGACCCGGCCGCGGTGGCCGGTCGGCTGCGGCAGCGGGCCTGGCCCGCCGCCCGGCCCGCGCCGATCCGCCCGCTCGCCCAGGCGGCCGCGCTCGCCGCCCTGGACGCGGCGAGCCGGCTCGCCCCGCGGCCCGGGCTGCGCTGGCAGCTCGCCCCGCAGGGCGACACGGTCGCGTTGCGGCTGTTCGACCGGACCATCACCCTGCCCGGGCAGTGCGCGCCGGCGGTGCGCGCCCTGCTCACCGGCGCGGTCAGCCGGGTCGGTGAGCTGCCCGGCCTCGACGACGACGCCGACCGGCTGGTGCTGGCCCGCCGGCTGCTGCGCGAGGCGGTCCTCGTCCCCGCGTGACACCCGGCACCGGCGAGCCGCGCCGGTCAGCGGCCGGCGACCAGCAGCACGACGGTGGTCACCAGCCCGGCGGCGAGCACCACGGTCATCGGCCGCGGGCTGAGCACCGCGTGCCGGCGGTCGGCCAGCAGCTTCGCCGGCACCAGGCCGACCAGCGGCCCGAGCAGCGTCACCACCAGCGCCAGCACCGGCATCCCGACCGCGAGGTCGCCGCCGTTGCGCTCGCCCACCGTCCGGGCCGCCACCCCCAGCGCGTACGTCAGCGTCGCGCCGGCCACCCCGCAGAGCGCCAGCAGCGGGTTCACCGAGCCCGGCAGGTCACCCGGGCGGCGGGTGCGGTTGAGCAGCTCCCGCACCCCGTCGAGCAGCCGCGCCGGGTCGCCCGTCGCGCCGGACGTCGGGGCGGGTGGGCCGCCCAGCCGCCGCGCTCCGGGGCCGAGCCGGTCCCGCAACTGCTGCCACAGGTGGGCCGCCTCGGCGTCCACCCGCTCCTGCGCCTCGCGCGCGTCCACCAGCTCCCGTTCGGCCCGCCGCAGCTGCTCGGTGGCCTCGGCGACGGCCCGCTCGGCCGCCGCGCACTGCTGGTCGTACCAGGCGTGCGCCTCGGCCCGGTGGCCCTGCACCCGCGCGGTCAGCTCGGCCAGCCGCCGCACCTGCGCCGCGTACGTCTCACTGCTCACCGGCTGGTTCACCGCGACGGTCCGTAGGGGATGATCACCTGGCCGGTGCGGTGCACCGCCCGGTCGAAGAAGAGCCCGCGCCAGGGGCGGGGGTACCAGTCCGGCCCGCCGGTGCCCGGGTAGAGCGACGACCCCAGCTCGCCGCCGTGCGTGTCCAGCGCCACCCAGGCTCCGATCTGGTCGGTCCGTGCCGCCGGCCCGCCCAGGTCGGCGCGCATCCGGGCCACGCCCCGCCACCAGGCCAGCACGTGGGTGCGCCGCTCGGGGCCGTCGTGCAGGATCCGGCGCAGGTGCTCCAGCCCGGTCCGCCGGCCGACCCGCGCGCCCAACGAGCCGGCCGCCGCGTCGACGGCGAAGAGCAGCAGGTAGTGCGGGGTGCCGGTGGCGCCCGGCGCGCCCAGGCCGTCGGCCGTCTCGGCCATCAGCTCGGCCACCGTCTCCTCGTCGTACCAGGCCGCGTCGTCGGCCAGGTCCTCGTAGAGCGACCGGGCCGCCGGGTCGGCGTCCGGGTCCAGGCAGGCGATGGAGAACCGGGCACTGCCCGGCCGGTGCTGGCGGGCCAGCGACCGGGCGGCGGCGTCCAGCACGGCGCACGCCTCGTCCACCCGGGTGCCGAGCACGGCCAGGTTCCGTCCCGGCGCGCGGGGCAGCCGCAGCGCCGCCGAGCGGGCCTGCACGTCGATGATCTCGCCGAGCAGCGCCACCGGGTTGCGCAGCGTCCCGGTCTCGGGCGCCGTCAGGGCCCGGAAGTCCGGCGCGTCGGCCAGCCGGGGGATCGCGTCGCCGTCGAAGAGCCGGGCGGGTGCGGCGTCCTGCGGGCGCATCCGCCACAGCCGGTGCTGCAGCTCGCTCCAGGTCTCCCAGTCGCTGGCCGACGGGATCCGGGCCACCTGGTTGCCCTCGGCCATCCCCGACTCGGCGTTCACCACCGCGTGGTGGCGCGGCAGCGACTGCGCGGCGTCGTTGCGCTCGGCGAGGATCCGCAGCGCCTTGGGCAGCGCGATGCGGAGCGTGAACTGGGCGACCAGCGCCGGCCGCCCCCACAGCGCCTCGATGCCGCGCACGTCCTGCGAGGCGAGCACCAGGTGGATGCCCTGCGACCGGCCCCGGCGGGCCAGGTCCTCCAGCAGGTCGGCCGCCTCCCGGGCCACCACGTCCCGGCTGGCCAGCAGCATCTGGAACTCGTCCACCACCGCCACCATCCGCGGCCAGCGCCCGGTCGGGTCCACCGCGCGCAGCTCGGCCAGCTTGGTCACCTCGTGCTTCTTCGCCGCGTCCGCCCGCCGGCGCAGTTCCTCGGCGAGGAAGCGCAGCAGCGCCAGCCCGAACTCCCGGTCGGTGTTGACGTTGATCCCGACCAGCCGCATGTGCGGCAGCCAGCTCGGGTCCCGCCGGCCCTGCGCGAACCGGGCGAAGGACACCCCCTCCTTGAAGTCGAGCAGGTAGAACTCCAGCTCGGTGGGGGAGTAGCGGGCGGCCAGCGCGCCGATCCAGGCGAAGATCAGGTTGGTCTTGCCGGTTCCGGACGGCCCGCCGATCAGCGCGTGCGGCGGGTAGTCGCCCAGGGTCAGCAGCACCGACCGGCCGTCCGGGCCCTCGCCGATCGGTGCGGTCAACCCGCTTGCGGAGTCCTCCTGCCACATCCGCTCCGGCGGCGGCAGCAGGTCGGTGAACGGGGTCGGGGCCGGACCGGCGTTCACCCGCGCCGCCAGCTGCCGGCAGGTCTCGGTGACCAGCGTCGCCGGCGGCGGCGGGTCCAGCCGTACGGGCAGGCCGGGTGGGGCGCCGACCCGGGCGCCGTCCGGCTCGGCCAGCACCCGGGTCACCGTCGGGTCGTCCGGCAGCGACACGCCCCGGACCACCAGGTGCACCCCGCACGCCGCCCCGGTGCGGACCACCCGGTCGAGCTGACCGCGCTCGTGCCGGGACGGTTCGTCCCCGCCGAGCAGCACCGCCACCCGCCACGGCTCCGGGCGCCGGCCGGTCGCCGCGGCCAGTTCGCGCAGCGAGCCGTACTCGCCGGCCAGCACGGTCTCGTTGATCCGGCGGATCTGCTCCACCAGGTCGTCCAGCAGTCGGCCCAGCCCGCCCGGGCCGACGAAGGTGAGTAGCCCGGCGGTGCCGAGCGGGGCGAACCCGGCCAGCCCGCCGCCGAGGTGCTCCGGGTCGTAGCCGACCAGCCGGACGCTGCCCGGGTCGGCCCGGCCGACGGCGCGCAGCAGCAGCGCCGACACCACCGCCTCGCACCCGTCCCGGTCGGCACCGGTCAGTTCCACGTGCCCGGCGTCCAGCAGCGGCACCAGCGCGGGCACCGGTTCCGCGCCGGGGATGCGCAGCGTGCCGATCCGCAGCGCGCCCGGCGGCTCGGTCCGGCCGGGCGGGGTCGGCCGCCAGCCGGCCCAGTCGGCGGAGGCGGCGCCGGGCGACTCCCGCCCGGCGGCGGCCGCGGCCCGGCGGGCCAGTTCGGCGATCCGGGCGGCGTGCCGTTCGTCGATCTCGGCCAGCCGGCGGTCCCGTTCCGCGCCCACCCGCTGCGGCACGGCCGCCGCGGCCCGCTGGATCCGGGCCAGCCGCTCCCGGCCGGCGGTCAGGTCGGCCTGGGCGGCGGAGAGCCGGGTGCGGGTGGCGCCGAGCGCCTCGCCGAGCGTCTCCCGGACCCGGGTGACCAGTTGGGCGCGCCGGTCAGCCATCGGTGTCCCGGCGCCGGTCCCGGCCGGTCGCGGCGTCCGGGCCGCCCTGCCGCGGCACGTCCGGGGTGTACCGCGCGGCACCCGGGCCGGTGCGGTGCGGGGCATTCCCGGGCGGCGCGGCGGCGGCCGGCTCCCGCCCGGTCCCGGCCGGCAGGTCCCGGCCGAGCCGGGCCAGCAGCACCCCGGTCAGCACCCCCGCCGTGACCGCCGGGTCGGCGGCGTGCGGTTGGTCCCGCTCACCGCGCCTTGGCGGCGGCATCCGGCAGACCCGGGTCAGCAGGGTGTCCAGCACCGGCGCCGGCAGGCCGGGCAGCAGGTCCCGCACCCGCCCGTCCACCTCGCGCCGCAGCCGGCCCAGGTCGTCCGCGCGGGGCGGGTGTCCGAGCAGCTCGCCGGCCAGGTCACGGAGCAGCGGCGGGGCCACCGCCGCCAGGCCGAGACCGACGTCGGCGTGCGCCCGGCGCAGCTCGGCGTGCAGCCGGTCCCGGTCGCCGGCGCGGACCCCGCGCACCACCCGGCGCAGCAGTTCACGGGAGTCGCCGACCCGCTCGTCCGGCCCGTCCGGCGGCCCCTCCCGCCCCCCGGTCAGCTCCGCCACCCGCACCGCCCACCAGCGGCGCAGGGTCACCTCGCCGGCCGGCTCGGGGCCGGCGGCCACCGGCGGTGCCGCGCCGGGCGCGTCGTGCCGCGGGCGGCTGCGCGGCTCGTCCCGGGGTGGCGGCGCGCCATCGGCCAGCCCGATCGCGGCCAGGTACGCGGCGAGCTGCTCCTGGGCCACCCGCAGCGCGTAGTTGGCGGTCTCGGCGTGCTCGGTGGCGGCGGAGAGTTCCGGCACCCCCATCGGGTTGGCCGACTCCTGCCGCACCCAGCTCAGCCGCTCGGCGGCCAGGCCGAACTTCTCCAACGCCTGGCCCAGCAGGCCGAGCGGCAGCTCCTCGGCGGCGGCCCGGACCTGCGCGCCGACATCCTCCACGATGGACATCGCGGGCGCCTAGAGGGCCGCGACGTAGAGCTGTGCCTGCTCGACCGCGACGAGTGTGGCGGCGAGGCACTCCTCAAGCTCCTGGCTGGCCTGGGTGAGCGAGGCCTGGGCCGCCTCGACGGTCTCGTGCCCGCTGCCCTCCAGCGCCCCGGCCAGGGTCTGCTGCGCCTCGGCCAGCTTCTCGCCGGCGGCCTGCACGGCGCTCTGGCCGTCGCCGATCTGTTGCAAAGCGACATCGATGGCTGCCTTGAGCTCGGCGACGCTCGCCACGGCGGAACCTCCTGGGGGCGGGGAGGCCTCCATTAGAGCCTATCCCGTTGGGTGAGAGAACAACCGCCCTGTCAGTGTTCCTGCCTCCCTGACCGGTTGTCGACACCGAGCGCCGGGAGTCCGATTGGTGAGACCCGTGGCGGCCGGCGGCTCAGTCCCGCAGCCACCGCGGGCCGTACACCTCGGCCCCCAGCGCGGTGACCCGTTCCCGCAGCTCACGGTCGGCGGTGACGACCAGCCGGCGGCGTTGCGGGGCGGCCGCGGCGAGGTCGACGATCGCGTCGTCGCCGGACCGGTCGGCGGCGAGCACCCGCACCCCGGCCACGGACGGCACGTCCCGCGCCGCGCCCTCGACGACCAGCACCACCTCCACCGGCGGCGGCAGCCGGTCGGGCAGCCCGGCCGCGGCCACCGGGGCCAGCGCGTCCCGCAGCCGGGCGGTGGCGCCGGCCCGGTCCCGCCACCACCCGTCCGGGCGCGAGCCCACCACGTTGGCGGCGTCCACGATCAGCAGCGGCGTCGGGTCCATGCCGCCAGCGTGCCACCCGCCGCCGGGGCGCCGGCGCCGGCCCGCCGGGCCGGCAGGTGCCCCGCCGTGGCACCCGTGCGGCGTTTGTCGGGCCGGCCGCCGGGTAGCCCCTGGCGACCGTGCCGCGCGCCCGACTGCGGAGGACAGACATGATGGGACCCGGTGACTTCGGCTCCGACCCGTGGGACGAATTCCTGGCCCGCTACTTCGGCCGGGGTGAGGGTGGGCGCCGACCCGCGCACCGGGTCGACATCACCCGGCTGATGACCGCCGATGCCCGGGAGATGCTCGCCGACGCCGCGCGGCGCGCCGCCCAGCGGCACAGCACCGACCTGGACACCGACCACCTGCTCTGGGCGGCGTTGCAGCGCGAGCCGCTGCGCGACCTGGTCCGCCGGGCCGGCGCCGACCCGGACACCCTGCTCAACGCGCTCGGCGGGCGGGGGGACGGCGCGCCGCGCGGGGAGGTGCCGCCGAACCTGTCACTCACCCCGGCGGCCAAGCGGGCGCTGCTCGACGCCCACCAGCTCTCCCGGGCGATGGGCGCCAACTACATCGGCCCCGAGCACATCCTGATGGCGCTGCCGCTGAACCCGGAGTCGCCGGCCGGGCGGATGCTGGCAGCCGGCCGGATCCAGCCGGAGTCGCTGCAGGCCGCCAACGCCGAACGCGGCCCGATGGCCGGGCCCCGGCCGGACCGCGGCACGCCCACCCTCGACCAGTACGGCCAGGACCTCACCGACCTCGCCCGCAACGACCAGATCGACCCGGTGATCGGGCGGGCCGACGAGATCGAGCAGGCCGTGGAGATCCTGTCCCGGCGGACGAAGAACAACCCGGTGCTGATCGGCGAGGCCGGCGTCGGCAAGACCGCGATCGTCGAGGGCCTCGCCGAGCGGATCTGCGACGGCGACGTGCCGCAGACCCTGCTCGGCAAGCGGGTCGTCCAGCTCGACCTGGCCGGCCTGGTCGCCGGCACCCGCTACCGGGGCGACTTCGAGGAACGGCTGAAGAAGGTGATCGACGAGATCCGGGCGCACCGGGAGGAGCTGATCATCTTCCTGGACGAGATCCACACCCTGGTCGGCGCGGGCGGGGCGGGCAGCGAGGGCGGCATGGACGCGTCCAACATGCTCAAGCCGGCGCTGGCCCGCGGCGAGCTGCGGGTGATCGGGGCGACCACGCTGGACGAGTACCGCAAGAGCATCGAGAAGGACGCCGCGCTGGCCCGTCGCTTCCAGCCGGTGTTCGTGCCGGAGCCCAGCGTCGAGGACACCGTGGCCATCCTGCGCGGCCTGCGGGACCGCTACGAGGCGCACCACCAGGTGCGGTTCACCGACGAGGCGCTGGTCGCGGCCGCCGAGCTCTCCGACCGGTACGTCACCGACCGGTACCTGCCGGACAAGGCGATCGACCTGATCGACCAGGCCGGCGCGCGGGTCCGGCTGCGCACCCGCACCCCGGCCGCGGACGTGCGCGAGCTGGAGCAGCAGCTCGACGAGGTGCGCCGGGACAAGGAGCAGGCGGTCACCGACGAGCAGTACGAGCGGGCGTCCACGCTGCGCGACCGGATCTCCGAACTGGAGGACCAGATCCGGCGGGCCCGCGGGGACGAGGGCGCCTCGCAGGTGCCCTCGGTCGGGCCGCAGGAGATCGCCGAGGTGGTTTCCCGGGCCACCGGGATCCCCGTCGCCCAGCTCACCGAGGAGGAACGGGACCGGCTGCTGCGGCTGGAGGGGCAGCTGCACGAGAAGGTGGTCGGCCAGGACGACGCGGTGACCGCGGTGGCCGAGGCGGTCCGCCGCTCGCGGACCGGGCTGGCCGACCCGGACCGGCCGATGGGCAGCTTCCTCTTCCTCGGCCCGACCGGCGTGGGCAAGACCGAGCTGGCCCGGGCGCTGGCCGAGGCGCTCTTCGGCGAGTCCGACCGGATGGTCCGGGTGGACATGAGCGAGTTTCAGGAGCGGCACACGGTCAGCCGGCTGGTCGGCGCCCCGCCCGGCTACGTCGGGTACGAGGAGGCCGGCCAGCTCACCGAGGCGGTGCGCCGCCGCCCGTACGCGGTGGTGCTGCTCGACGAGATCGAGAAGGCCCACCCGGACGTGTTCAACATCCTGCTCCAGGTGCTCGACGACGGCCGGCTCACCGACAGCCAGGGCCGGACGGTCAACTTCAAGAACACCGTCCTGATCATGACGAGCAACCTCGGCTCCGAGCTGATCACCGGCACCGGGCGCGCGGTCGGCTTCGGCGCCGGCGCGGAGGGCGGTGACCAGGAGCGGGACGAGCTGCGCGAGCGGCTGATGCGCCGGCTCCAGGAGAACTTCCGGCCGGAGTTCCTGAACCGGATCGACGAGGTGATCATCTTCCGCCGCCTGGAGGCCGAGCAGCTGCGCCAGATCACCGGGCTGATGCTGGAGGAGACCCGGCGCCGGCTGCACGCCCAGGACATCCAGGTGGACTTCACCACCGCCGGCATCGACTGGCTCGCCGAGCACGGCTACCAGCCGGAGTTCGGCGCCCGCCCGCTGCGCCGGGTGATCCAGCGGGAGGTCGACAACCACCTGTCCCGGATGCTGCTGGAGTCGGCGATCTCGCCGGGCCAGAAGGTCACCGTGGACGCCCGCGACGGCCAGCTCGCCTTCGACGTGGCCGCCGGCGAGCGGGGCTACACCGCGGCGACGACCTCGCACCCGCGATGACCGAAGGGCGGACCATGACCGAACCGGAGGAGAGCCGGGACGAGAGCGAACGCACCGATCCGATCGTGGCGCCGCCGACGGCGAACCCCGCCCGGGTGCGGGTGCCGCCGGAAGGGCTGGGTCGACGGACCGAGGACGACGAGGAGGGGGACCCGGGTACGTCCGGGCCGCCGCCCGGAGAGGAGGGCTGATGGTACGAGAGCAGCGGCTCGATCCCGAGGTGGAGGTGCTCTGGGACGACTTCCACGCCCAGGTGAACGTCCCGTCCGAGCAGCTCCGGCAGTGGCTGCTGACCCGCGGCTCCGGGGAGGAGTCGTTCGGGCCGGACCCGGACCTCGACCTGCCCGAGCCGGGCCGGCAGATCCTCCGGGTGCTGAGCAAGCGCAAGGTCGACCTGACGCCGGACGACATCAAGGTGATGCAGGACGCGATCGACGAGATCCAGAACCTGCTGGAGGCCAAGCCACCGCGCGGCAACGCCGACGACGAGTGGCGGCACGCCCTGCTCGACCTCGGCCACGACGTCCTCGTCGAACGCTGAGACACCGCACGACGTCGTCGTCACCCCGACCGGGTGACGACGACGTGTCGTGGTCGGGCCCGGTCAGGTGCCCTGGTCGGATTCGAGGCTGCCGATGGTGAGACCCGCGGCGTCGGCGGCGGCCTCGCGGTCGGCGCGCTGGCGCTGCTCGCGGGTGAGCAGGTTGGCGTACTCGGTGATGTCCGACGCGGTGGGCACGTCCGGCAGGCGGCGCAGGAAGGACTCCACGTCCTGGGCGGCGGCGGTGTGCGCGGCGGCGGCCCGGAGCATCGGCTCACGGTCGCCGGCGGCGGGGTCGAGGTCGGTCATGCCGGGCAGATACCCGCCGTCAGGCGGTTCGCACCCCGCGCGCCCCGGCGACCGGCCGGGCCGCCGCCGGACCGCGCACCCCGAAGTCCGGATTGCGCAGCAGCCAGGCCAGGTACGCCGGGTGCGGCGCCAGCGCGTCGGTGTACGCGGCCAGCGCCGTCTCCAGCACCAGCTCGGCGCCGAGCGCGGCGGGGGAGTCCGGGTGCCAGCCCAGCATCAGCCGCCAGCGCAGCGGAGTCCCGGCCAGCCGCCGGGTCACCAGGCCGGCCACCGGGCGGAAGGTGGCCTGGCACAGCGCCACCGCCTCGCCGGCGTCCACCAGGTCCACACAGCCGCGCACGTCGGCCTCGTACACCTTGCGCGGGGTGAAGCCGGCGCGGGCGCAGGCGGCGGCGAAGCAGTCGCCGAAGCAGCCGTCGCCCGGCGCGGCCACCCACTGCTCGTGGCGCAGGTCCACCAGGCGCACCTCGTCCCGGTCGGCCAGCGGGTGGGTCTCCGGCAGCAGCACCAGCACCGGGTCCACCGCCACCTCCCGCCAGCTCAGCCCGAACTCCGCCGACGGCGTGGAGTCGCCGCACACCCCGCTCAGCGCGTAGTCGAGGCGGCCGCCCGCCACCAGCTGGGCCAGCTCGTCGACCGACCAGGAGGCGTACGTGCTGATCTGCGCCTGCGGTTGCTCGGCGGCGAGCCGGTGCACCAGCCGGCCGAGGATCGGGCTGTTCACCCCGCCGAAACGGTACCGCCGGGGCGCGTCGCCGGCCCCGGCCAGCCGGGCCGCCTCGTCCTGGAGGCCCTTCATCGCCGGCAGCAGGACCCGGGCCCGGGCGAGCACCAGCTCGCCGAGCGCGGTGGGTCGGGCGCCGCGGCGGTCCCGCTCGAACAGCGGCCCGCCCAGGGTCCGCTCGATGCGCTGGAGCTGGGCGGTGAGCGCCGGCTGGGCCAGGCCGAGCGTCGAGGCCGCCTTGGTCACGCTCCCTGTCTCCGCGATCGCGCAGACCACCCTCAGGTGTCGCAGCTCCAGATTCATGAAGTGACGGTAGGTCCACCGGGCAGCCTGCGGGAAGGGCCCGTACGGATCAACGCTTTCCGATATGTGCGGGCCCGGCCGGACGGTGCGGCCGACGGCCGGTCATCCCTCGGGCGGCCCGGGCAGGTCGGCCAGGTAGGTGGGCCGGCCGGAGACCACGTCGCGCACCTTGTCCACCACACCCACCGCCGGCTCGACGATCCGGTTCCACGGCGGTGTCGCCGGGGTGGCCGGGTGCGGCCGGGTCGGCGCGGCCTCCTCGGCGATCTCCAGCCGGTTGCCGAGCCGGATCAGCTCCTCGGTGGTGGCCACCTCGCGCAGCTCCGCGACCAGCGCGTCGACCCCGGCCACGTGCCGACGGACCCGCTCGGCCACCTCGGCCAGGCCGGCCGCCTCCCTGAGCGCGGTGAGCAGCCCGGCGTCGGCCTCGATCTCCCGGTCCACCCGCGCCGCGGCGTCCGGCCGGGCGGCCCGCACGGCGGGCAGCAGGTACTGCTCCTCGGCGGACAGGTGCCGGGACAGCGCGGCGGTGAGCACCTGCACCCCGTCCGCCGGCGGGTCCTGCGCTCCGGTGAGCCGGTCCACCAGCTCCAGCAACTGGCGATGCTCGCCGGAGACGATGTCGGCGATGCTGCGCCCACCCGGCCGGTAGCTCTCCTCGGGCGCGGGCGGCAGCGGCGGCAGCGAAACGGTCATGGTGCCCTCCTCGGGTGGCGGGCGGCGGTGGGGGTGCGGTCGCGTCCGGCGGTACCCGGCGGCGTCCGCGCCGAAACCGCAGCCGGCTGGTATGAAGATGCGATGACGAGCGACGCCGCCTCCGCCCGACCCGATCCCGCCACCGAGGTCGTCGACCTCTGCCGCGACCTGCTGCGGATCGACACCACCAACACCGGGGACAACGACACCAGCGTGGGTGAACGCCGCGCCGCCGAGTACGTGGCGGAGAAGCTGGCCGAGGTGGGCGTCGAGCCGGTGATCCACGAGTCCGCGCCGGGCCGGGCCAACCTGGTCGCCCGCATCCACGGCGCCGACCCGGGGCGCGGGGCGCTGCTGGTGCACGGCCACCTCGACGTGGTGCCCGCCGACGCCGACGAGTGGTCGGTGCACCCGTTCTCGGGCGAGTTGCGCGACGGCTACCTGTGGGGCCGGGGCGCGATCGACATGAAGGACTTCGACGCCATGGTGCTGGCGGTGGTGCGGGACTGGCAGCGCACCGGGGTCCGCCCGCCGCGCGACATCGTGCTGGCCTACACCGCCGACGAGGAGGCGGGCAGCGACTACGGCGCGCACTTCCTGGTCCAGCGGCACCGCGACCTCTTCGACGGCTGCACCGAGGCGATCGGCGAGGTCGGCGGCTTCTCGTACTCGATCAACGACACCCAGCGGCTCTACCTCATCGAGACCGCCCAGAAGGGCATCGACTGGCTGCGCCTGCACGCCACGGGCCGGCCGGGGCACGGCTCGATGATGCACGACGACAACGCGGTCACCGCGCTCGCCGAGGCGGTCGCCCGGATCGGCCGGCACCGCTTCCCGGTGGTGGTCACCGACACCGTGCGGGCGTTCCTGGAGGAGGTCTCCGACCTGCTCGGCATCGAGCTGGACCCGGACGACCCGGAGACCGCCATCGCCAAGCTCGGCCCGATCGCCAACATCATCGGCGCGACCATCCGCAACACCGCCAACCCGACCCGGCTGGCCGCCGGCTACAAGGACAACGTCATCCCCGGCCGGGCCACCGCGACCATCGACTGCCGTAGCCTGCCCGGCCAGTCCGAGCTGCTGGAGCGGCAGCTGCGCGAGCTGATCGGCCCGGACATCGCGATCGAGT
Organism: Micromonospora sp. R311; assembly: GCF_056780015.1. Taxonomy (NCBI): domain Bacteria; kingdom Bacillati; phylum Actinomycetota; class Actinomycetes; order Micromonosporales; family Micromonosporaceae; genus Micromonospora; species Micromonospora sp. R311. The sequence goes on along the minus strand of NZ_JBSWCE010000035.1, from coordinate 9,149 downwards.
ACATCCAGCGCCAGCCGGCGCTGGAGACCACCTTCGACGGTGACCTGGTCGAGGCGATGTCCGCGGCGCTGCGCGCCGAGGACCCGGGCGCCCGCCCGGTGCCGTACATGCTCTCCGGCGGCACCGACGCCAAGGCCTTCTCCCAGCTCGGCATCCGCTGCTTCGGCTTCGCGCCGCTGCGGCTGCCGGCCGACCTGAACTTCTCCGCGCTGTTCCACGGCATCGACGAGCGGGTCCCGGTGGACGGACTACAGTTCGGCGTGCGGGTTCTCGACCGGTTCCTCCGCACCTGCTAGCCGTGCCCGGTGCACACCCGGCCGGGCACGGGCCTCCCCATCGTGAAGGGACTGCACTCACATGACCGACCAGCACGGTGAGCTGGACGCCGCCCTCGAGCGCGTGATCGAAGCGGCCCGCCACCACCTGGCCGCCGTCCGCGCCGCGCAGGGCCGCATCGACGACGACGACGTCTGGCAGGCGTACGTGGCGTTGAACAACGCGTCCTACGCGTACGACGAGCAACTCCTGGACGCCTTCGGCGAGGTCACCCCCTGGGACGTCGAGTCGATCGACCCGGACGAGGCCGATCAGCGCTTCGGCGGCGGCGCGGAGGGCGTGGAGGCCACCGACCCGCACCCACGGGTGATCTCGGTGCGCCAGCGGCGGGACTACCGGGTGCCGAGCGTCTCGGCGCTGGTCCGGGTGGCCGAGGTGGCCCGCCGGGAGGGCACCCCCGAGGAGGACGAGCCCGCCCCGGTGGAGGGCGTCGGCGAGGCGGTGCTGGAGCTGCTGCAGAGCGGCGACGGCTCGCTCGGCGCGCTGGACATCCCGGAGCTGGAACCGCTCGACGGGGTGGTCATGGTCAGCGAGGTCGGCACCCCGGTCGACCTGGAGTCGTTCGACGACGACGACCCGGTCGGCCCGTTCCAGCCGGGCGCCGACGACCGGCTGGTCGGTCGGCTCGACGAGCACCCGTTCCTGGAGCTCGACGACGAGCACGACCACGCCCACTAGGCAGGGCGGGACACCCCGGGGCCCGGCACGGGCTCCGGGGCGCCGCCGACGCGGGACCTCCGCCCCGCGCCCGGGCCGTCAGTACGACAGGCCGGGCTGCGGCTGGTTGATCCGCCGGCGACGCAGCCACACCTGCCGCGTACCGTCCCGGAACAGCCGCACCCGGGCCAACTCCCATCCGGAGAACTCCGCCTGGATCGCCAGCTGCGCCGCGGCGGTCAACCGGTCGACGTTCGGCGGCAACCGCAGCGGCGCGTATTCGTAGTCCATGGGCACTATGCTGCCCAGCCCGGCGGCCGTTCGCCACCCCCCTCGCGGTGACTCGCGCCGCTGCCCACGCCCGGTTTCCGCCGCCCCGCGCCGGCCGTCCGGCGCCGCCGCCCGGGTCGGCTCCGTCCGCCCGGCCGGGACGGGTCAGCCGGCCGGGGCGTTCGCCGCGAGCAGGGCGGCCAGGGCCGGCGCGGCCAGGGCGACGGTGCGGGGGGTGCCCGGGTCGGCCACCAGGCCCCAGGACCGGTCCGGCCAGTCGGCGAACAGCTCGGCGCAGGGCAGCGCGACGAACGGCACCCCCTCGCCGGCGAAGGCCGCCAACGCGTCCGGCGAGGTGAAGACCGGCAGCAGCGGCGCGCCGGCCGGGTCGGTGACCACCGTCCACGGGAAGTCGGCGTCCGGGGTCGGCTCCGCCGCCAGCGGCACGCACACCGTGGCGGCGGCCAGCACCCCCAGGTAGCCGGGAAGGTCACGCCGGCCGGCGGCCTCGGCGAGGAGTTCCGCCACGGGCCGCTCCGGGGCGCCCGCGGCGTCCGGGCCTCCGGGCGCCGCGTCGGCCACCGCCGTCCGTTCGCCGAGCGCCCGGCCCGGCGGGCCGGCCGCCGGCTGGCCGGGTGCCGCGCCCGGGTGACCGGTGGCGGGTTCCGGCGGCAGGGCCCGGCAGGAGAGCGCGGCCGGGTCGTCGGTGAGCACCTCGGCCGCGGTCCGCGCGACGAACGCCGCGAGCCGGTCGAGGCGCTCCGGGGTACGCGACGTCTCGTACCACCATCCGCCGCCGTCGCTGGGCCGCTGCCAGCCGAGCGCGGTCAGGCGTGCCTCGTCGTAGCCGGGGCAGACCAGCCGGACCGTCTCCCGGCGCACCAGCAGGTGCAGCCGGCGGGGGCCGGCGGCCAGCTCCAGATCGGTGTCCCGGTCGCAGCGGGCGAGCGTGTCGCGCAACCGGGTGACGATCTCCGGCCAGCTCGGCGAGGTCATGCCGGCGAGCCGGGCAGGCGGCCGTCGAGCCGTCCCAGCCGGCCGATGGTCTCCTCCAGGCGGCCCATCGCCGAGAAGTCGCCCGGCGTGCCGAACAGCTCGGTCAGCCCGGCGCCGAGCTTCGCGTCGAGGCCCTCGGTGCGCTCGTCGAACTGCTCGGCGGCGGCCGCCTTGGCCCGCCGGTACGCCTCGAGCACCATCTCCGCCAGCGCCTCGGTGCCGACCCGCAGCGCGGTCGGCGCGAGGTTCAGGTCGGTGAGCGCCCCGGTGGCGTCGACGGTCGCGGTGACCAGGCCGCTCTCGTCGGTCGCGGTGCCGGAGAGTTCGGCCAGGTCGTCGCGGAGCCCGGCGAAGCGGCGTTCGATGTCGGCGATCCGTCCGGCGAGCGCGTCGAACGCGGACAACGGGTCAGCCATGAGATTCCTCCCCCGTGGACGGTGGCACCGGGGTGGTGCCCGCGGCCGGCTGATCGTATCTTCGTTGCGCCGGGACATACGGGGGAGGAACGGCCATGCCGCCAGACATCGAGGTCGACGTGCACGCGGTGCGCCGACTGGAGACCGCCGCGAAGCAGGTCGCCAGCTCGCTCGCCGCGCTGGAGAGCCGGATCGCCTCGGCCGGCGACGTGCCGTCGGACGCCTTCGGCCACCTGCCGTTCGCCAGCGACATGCTGCGGGAGAAGTACGCCGAGCAGGTCGAGGGCGGGATGGAGCTGTTCCGCTCGGCCCAGGACGCGTTCGGCCGGGTCGGCGACGCGCTGGCCGGCACGGCGGAGGCGTACGAGCGCAACGAGCAGGACATCGACGCCGGTTTCAAGGCCATCCAGTCCGGGATGCCGCGATGAGCGGGCCGGCCGACAGCGCCGTCCAGCTGTGGAACGGCATCGACAACGCGCTCTCCGGCGTGCACGAGGCGGTCGACAGCGTCTGCCGCACCCTGGCCTGGCCGCTCATCCAGCTCGTCGACATGGTCGACGGTGAGCCGGCGGCGCTGCGCGCCAAGGCCACCGAGTGGGACGGGCTGGCCGCGCAGGTGCGGGAGCTGGCGCAGCATCACCGCGGCGCCCGCGAGGCCGCGCAGGCCGGGTGGCGCTCACCGTCCGGTGAGGCGTACGGGCGCCGACTGGCCGAGGTGGAGCAGCAGCTGCTCGACCTCGGCGAGCAGTTCGCCGCCACCGCCGAATACCTCCGCGGCGTCGCCGACGGCCTGCAGACCGTGCACGACGTGCTGGTGGACCTCTGCGTCGAGTTCGTGAACTGGCTGCTGGTCACGCTGGTCACCGCGCTGTTGATGGCGCCGTTCACCGCCGGGGCGTCCTGGGCGGCCGGCATGGCGCTGGCGGTGACCCGGGGCCTGATCGCGGTCACCCGGGCCCTCAAGGTCATCCGGCCGCTCGCCGCGCACCTGCAGAAGGTCATCCGGCTGCTCCAGCGGGTGCTCTTCCACCTGCGCAAGCTGCGCAACCACCTGGACAAGCTGGTCGACAAGCAGAAGGCGCTGCGCACCGGCCAGAAGTACGCCGACAAGCGGCGGGCCGCCGGGGAGGCGGACAAGTGGTACCACAAGTTCATGGACCCGACGAAGGGCACCTTCAAGCTCGGCAAGTCCGGGTCGCCGTTCGACATGAGCACCTTCGAGCGGATGGGTGTGCTGCGCAGCCACGGCATGGCCGACGGGGCCCGGATGATCGGCCGGGACTGGGCCACCAACCTGCCGTGGAACGTGCCGAACACGGTCGTGCACGGGGTCACCTGGGGCACCGTCGCGGTCGCCAGCGGCCTCTCCGTGCCCGGCGCCGACCAGATCGACGACCAGGTCGACCGGGCGGTGCAGAGCGGCGCCGACTGGATCGACCAGAATGTCTTCGGTCAGCCACCCGCGGAGCAGCCGGCGGGCCGGTGACGGTCGATCGAGGAGGTACGCCGTGAGCGCGAGGAGTGAGCCGGTTCTGCGAGCCCCGCAGTCGCGAACTGAGGTGGCGGCGTGACCGGAGCTGCGCGGGGTCGGCTCGGGCGGCTCACCGATGCGGTGCTCGGCGGGGCGCGGGCCGCCCGGGACAAGGCCCGCGAGCTGCGCGACGAGTTCCGCACCAGCGACGAGCCCGAGCGCGCCCTGGTCGCGCCGTTGGTGCCCGGGCAGCAGGTCCGTTACGTCGGGCTGGCCCCGGTCCGGGCGCCCGAGCTGCACCGCGCGGGCAGTCAGCTCACCGACCGGGTGGCCGGCGAGGTGGCCGAGGCGCTCGACCCCCGGGCGCTGTTCGGCCTGCTCAACATCGTCAACCCGGTGGTCTGGGTGGAGGCGGTGATGACCCCGGTGCGGCTGGCCGCGGGCGTACTCCTGCTCCCCGGCAAGGCCGCCGCGGTCGCGGCCGGCCTGCCCGGGGAGGAGGCGCCGGAAACCGCGCCGCCCCAGCCGGCCCCGGCCCGGGAGCCGCTGCCGCTGACCGAGGAGCAGGAGGCGTTCCGGGCCCTGTTCCGGCTCAGCCGCTACCGCCCGCTGGCCGACCAGCTCGCCGAGATCGCCTACCGGCGGCGGTACGTCTTCAGCGGCGACCTGGCCACCCTCGCCGGCAGCCTGCTGCTCTTCCTGGAGCGCTACACCGGCACCCCGCTCGCCGTCACGGACACCCACCTGCACCTGCTGCGGATGGGTCGCCGCCCGGACGAGGGCCGGCCGGACAACCGCCAACCCCGGCTGCTGTGGAGCGTGGAACGCGGCCGGGTGGCCCGGATCGACTCCGAGGGCGGGGCGCGGCTGATGCAGTTCCCGTCGACCATCGTGTTCGACGACGGGTCCTGGATCCGCGTCGTCAACCCGGCCACCCGGGACGACCAGTCCCGGTTCCTCGCCGCCGTCCAGGGCATCCCCGGCCAGCGCCCGTCGACCTGACCCGCCGGTCAGCCGTCCCGTTCCGGGTAACCCACCGGGACCGCCGACACGTCGTCCAGGGCGGTGGTGATCTCCTCCGGCAACGTCATCCGCTCCACCTGCAGCGCGCCGAGCAACTGGCCGACGGTCCGGGCGCCGAGGATCGGCGCCACCACCCCCGGGCGGTCCCGGATCCAGGCCAGCGCCACCTCCAGCGGGGAGACCCCGAGCCCGCCGGCCGCGGTGGCCACCGCCTCCACGATGCTCGAGCAGCGCGGCTCCAGGTAGGTGGCGACGAACCGCTCGAAGTGCGGCGACGCCGCCCGGGAGTCGGCCGGCCGGCCGTGCCGGTACTTGCCGGTGAGCACCCCGCGGCCCAGCGGCGACCAGGGCAGCACGCCCAGCCCGAGCGCCTCGCAGGCCGGCAGCACCTCCCGCTCCACGCCCCGCTCCAGCAGCGAGTACTCCACCTGCGCGGCCACCACCGGGGCCCGCCCCGGCCAGGCGGCCTGCCAGGTGGCGGCCCGGGCGGTCTGCCAGCCGGAGAAGTTCGACACCCCGACGTAGCGGACCCGGCCGCTGGCCACCGCGTGGTCCAACGCCGCGAGGGTCTCCTCCAGCGGGGTGTCCGGGTCGTAGCCGTGCACCTGGAACAGGTCGACGTGGTCGGTGCCCAGCCGGCGCAGCGAGGCGTCGAGCGTACGCAGCAGGTGCCCGCGCGAGCCGTCGCGCCGGCGGCCGCTGCCCGGCCGCAACCCCGCCTTGGTGGCGATCAGCAGCTCGTCGCGGGGGACCAGGGTGCCCAGCAGCGAACCGATCACCGACTCGGCGTCGCCGTCGCCGTAGACGTCGGCGGTGTCGACGAGGTTGCCGCCGGCGTCGAGGTAACTCTTCAGCTGGGCGGCCGCATCGTCGGCGTCGGTGTCCCGGCCCCAGGTCATGGTGCCGAGAGCGAGCCGCGAAACCGCCAGCCCGCTTCGGCCGAGCGGTCGCTGTTGCATGGGTGAACCTTATTTCGAACCGGGCCCGACGGATATCCTCGCCGCCGTCGAGTCTGCCGGCCCGGCCGGGTGTCCGCTCGGCCCGGTCCCGACTGGTCCGCCCGGCCGCCCGCACCCGCCCGTCCGCCCGACCCGCCGGCGCCGGGGACGCCGAGGTCGGGGCCAAACCGGTGAGCCGGTGATCGGCCCCGCGTCCGGCATTGCGTAACCTGGTGCGACCTGTGGTGCGGATGGGGGAGGACCAGTGCGACTCGGGCTCAGCCTCGGATACCAGACGGCGTGGAGCACGCCAGCCGACCACCTGGCCCTGGCCCAGGAGGCGGACCGGCTCGGCTACTCGGTGGTGTGGGCGGCGGAGGCCTACGGCTCCGACTCGCCGAGCATGCTCGCCTGGATGGCCGGCCAGACCGAGCGGATCGACGTGGGCGCCGCGGTGATGCAGATCCCCGCCCGCACCCCGGCGATGACCGCGATGACCGCGGCGACCATCGACGCCCTCTCCGGCGGCCGGTTCCGGCTCGGCCTGGGCGTCTCCGGCCCGCAGGTCTCCGAGGGCTGGCACGGCGTCCGGTTCGCCAAGCCGCTGGCCCGCACCCGCGAGTACGTGGACATCGTGAAGCTGGCCGTGGCGCGCAAGGAGGTCGCCTACGACGGCGAGTTCTACACGCTGCCGCTGCCCGACGGTCCGGGCAAGGCGCTGCGGCTCGGTTTCCACCCGCCGCGCGAGCACATCCCGATCTACCTGGCCGCGGTCGGCCCGAAGAACCTGGAGCTGGCCGGGGAGATCGCGGACGGCTGGCTGGCCGTCTTCTACGCGCCGGAGTTCGCCGAGGAGCAGCTGGCCTCGGTCCGGGCCGGGCGGGCCAAGGTCGGCAAGGAGTTGGCCGGCTTCGACGTGGTGCCCTCCGTTCCGGTGGTCGTCGGCGACGACATCGCCACCTGCGCCGAGCTGGTCCGCTGGTATGCCGCCCTCTACGTGGGCGGCATGGGTAGCCGGCAGCAGAACTTCTACAACCAGCTGGCCACCCGGATGGGGTACGGTGACGCCGCCCGCGAGGTGCAGGACCTCTACCTGGCCAAGCGGCAGCGCGACGCCGCCGCCGCGGTGCCGATGGAGTTCATCGACCGCACCTCGCTGCTCGGACCGAAGGAGCGCATCGCCGAGCGGATGCGGGAGTACGCCGCCGCCGGCGTCACCACCCTGTCGGTGAGCCTGTTCGCCGCCGACCGGGACAGCGGGGTGCAGACCCTGCGTACCGTCGCCGAGGCGTTCGACCTCGCCGGAGTCGGCGAGTGACCTGGGTCGAAGCCATCGTCCTGGGCATCGTCCAGGGACTGACGGAGTTCCTCCCGGTCAGCTCGTCGGGGCATCTGCGGATCACCTCCGCGATCTTCTTCGACCGGGACGCCGGCGCGTCGTTCACCGCGGTGACCCAGCTGGGCACCGAGGCGGCGGTGCTCATCTACTTCGCCAAGGACATCTGGCGGATCACCCGCACCTGGCTGCTCGGTCTCCGGGACAGGTCCGTCCGCTCCAGCCTCGACTACCGGATGGGCTGGTACGTCATCGTCGGCTCGATTCCGATCGGGCTGTTCGGCTTCCTGTTCAAGGACCAGATCCGTACCGCCGGCCGGAACCTCTGGCTGGTGTCCACCACCCTGATCGTCTTCGCGTTCGTGCTCGCCTTCGCCGAGTACTGGGGCCGGCAGACCCGCACCCTGGAGAACTTCCGGATGCGTGACGGCGTGGTGATGGGCTTCGCCCAGGCGATGGCGCTGATCCCCGGGGTGTCCCGCTCCGGCGGCACGCTCACCGCCGGACTGCTGCTCAACCTGACCCGGGAGGCGGCGGCCCGGTACTCGTTCCTGCTGGCCATCCCGGCCGTGGTGATGTCCGGGATCTTCAGCGTCGGCGACGTCTTCGAACCGGCCGCCCCCGGCACGTCGGTGCCGAGCGTCGCCCAGATGATCGTCGCCACGATCATCGCGTTCGCCATCGGGTACGCGGCCATCGCCTGGCTGCTGCGCTACGTCGCCCACCACACCCTGTACGTCTTCGTGCTCTACCGGGTCGCGCTGGGCACCCTGGTCCTGGCCCTGCTGATGACCGGCACCATCAGCGCCACCTGAGCCCGCACGGCACACCACGGCCCCCGGCAGCACCGGGAGGTGACCGGGGGCCGTCGCCGTCCTGCCCGTGCCTCCACCCGGCCCTGGCGCGCGGCCCGGCTCGGTGGCGCCCCCGGTGTAGACAGCGCCGCCCCCGGGCCAGGTGGGCTCCGGGGGCGGTGCTGGGGTGTCGGTGTGCAGGTCGCCTCTCGGCGAGTGGCGCGACGCGGCTCCAGCCGGACGGTATTCCGCGAAGGCGGTAGTGGTGAGGCCCGGGGACACTGGTCACACCGACACCCCTGTCAACCGGTGGGTGGGTCTGGTTGTTCCCGCGGTGGGGCCCGCCCGATTGCTGGGAAGACGCCGCTGGCCGGCACCCGTGTCGGGTGCCGGCCAGCAGTCCCCCTGTCAGGAATGTCTGTCGGTCAACTGCTCCAGGCTGGTCAGCTGTTCCAGTGCGTGGCGACCAGGTCGGCGGCCTGCTGCTCCCACTGGGCGTAGTGGAACGGGTAGGCCGACACCTGCACGGTCTGGGCGGCCTTGGTCAGCGGCATGTCCTGCCACCCGTCGACCTGCTTCAGACCCTTCAGGAACGCCGTGGTCGAGTACTCCGGGTCGGTGATCTGCTCGACCGTGCCCCAACCCGAGGACGGGCGCTGCTGGAACAGGCCCTGCGAGTCGTGGTCGTTGCGCTCACCCAGGTGACCCAGGTTCTCCAGCTTCGACTCCTGCAGCGCGGTGGCGATGGCCACCACGGCGGCGCGCTCGTCCATGTCGGACTTCTTGGTCGCCGCGATGATCGCCTTCACATTCGCGATCTGCTCGTCGTTGAGCTTGATGTGCGACTGCTTGCCCTGCACGCCGTGCGGGATGAGCGTGGCGGTGTCGGGCTTGTCGGCCTGGATCATGGCG